>NZ_AHVZ01000015.1:0-13791 GCF_000247495.1 Psychrobacter sp. PAMC 21119
CCTATCCCCTCGTGTGCCTTGGCAGTCTCAGTAACCGTGGCCTCAGCCACCGTAGACGTTAATGGCAGTGGCGACCAAGTTGCTTTAGAGCTGGGTGTTGCAACCACCATCACTGACGACAATGGTGATGCGATTGGTGACTTGACCCTAAGCGCAGATGGCAGTTACACCTTTGATCCAGCGCCTAACTTCAACGGCACCGTGCCACAAGTGAGCTACACAGTGACTGACCCTGAAGGCAACACTGACAGCACCACCTTAGACATCACGGTTGAGCCAGTAGAAGATGTACCGGTCGCGAACCCTGAAGTTGAGAGCACGCCTGAGGACACTGACTTAACAGGCAATGTGCTTACTAACGACACCGATGGTGACGGCAACACCACCCTAACCGTGGCCTCAGCCACCGTAGACGTTAATGGCAGTGGCGACCAAGTTGCTTTAGAGCTAGGTGTTGCAACCACCATCACTGACGACAATGGTGATGCGATTGGTGACTTGACCCTAAGCGCAGATGGCAGTTACACCTTTGATCCAGCGCCTAACTTCAACGGCACCGTGCCACAAGTGAGCTACACAGTGACTGACCCTGAGGGCAACACTGACAGCACCACCTTAGACATCACGGTTGAGCCAGTAGAAGATGTACCGGTCGCGAACCCTGAAGTTGAGAGCACGCCTGAGGACACTGACTTAACAGGCAATGTGCTTACTAACGACACCGATGGTGACGGCAACACCACCCTAACCGTGGCCTCAGCCACCGTAGACGTTAATGGCAGTGGCGACCAAGTTGCTTTAGAGCTAGGTGTTGCAACCACCATCACTGACGACAATGGTGATGCGATTGGTGACTTGACCCTAAGCGCAGATGGCAGTTACACCTTTGATCCAGCGCCTAACTTCAACGGCACCGTGCCACAAGTGAGCTACACAGTGACTGACCCTGAAGGCAACACTGACAGCACCACCTTAGACATCACGGTCACGCCGGTGAACGACGCCCCAGTCGTTTCGGCAGCTTCAACCCGAGTCTCGGAAGAAGGTCTCATTTCTCAAGGAGGTATTGTCGATACAGCAGGAAGTAACGACACTACAGACAATGCGACTTCAACAGGTGAGATCACATTCACTGATGTTGATAACGTGTCTATTGCTGACTTTAACATTGAGTTGACAGGACCAAGTGGTATCACCGTTCAGGGTAATGCTGTTACATGGACGTGGAATGATGCTACAGACACTCTAACCGGTCAGGCCGTGTTGGCTGCAGGTGAACCCGCAATTGATGTGATGACTATACAAGTCAATGACATTACAGCTAACGGCTCTGATTTTGTTGCATCTTACGATGTAACGCTATTGCATGCTATTGATCATCCAACCAATGATACTGAAGACGAGCTTGATGTGACATTCGGCGTAGTTGTCAATGATGGTAATGATGACTCACTAATTGCGGATCTGGTGGTTACCGTTGAAGACGATCGTTCTTTGTTGGCTGAAGGACCTATCGATGTCAGCTTGAATACTGTCAGTTCAAATTTATCTATTATCTTAGATGTATCGGGTAGTATGAATGCACTTGCAGATGCTAATGATCCAAATAGTGGTACCCGCTTAGATGTTGCTAAAGCCGCGATGATTAGGTTGATTGATGGTTATGCTGAGTTTGGTGATACGATGGTACAGATAACTCTATTTTCATCTACGGCTGAAACCCAAGATTTATGGATGACTGTCGATGATGCAAAAATATACGTTAACAGTATTCCGGGTACCGGTGGTGTTACCAACTATGATGCAGCCCTCGATATCGGTATGGAAGGCTTTAGTAATCCTGGTAAAATTGTTGGTGCTCAGAATTACTCTTACTTCTTGACAGATGGCGAGCCGTCTGCAGCACAAGGTGGGGTCGATTCACTATCGGGTAATGCTTCTGTAGCTGACCCTAACGATTTTGGTATTCAACCGAATGAAGAGATTATTTGGACAGATTTTTTAACAGCTAACAGCATTAAGTCGTATGCCTATACGTTTGGATCGGACTTTCCGATTGATGCTGTATTACCCATTGCTTATGATGGACAGCAAGGAGTAGATAATGATGGTCTTGCCGATAAAGTAAATGATATAAGTGAGTTGGGTAATGTTTTAATTGATTCGCTTAGTGATCGCCAACCTAAAGTTAGTAGGGACTTGATTAGAGGAAGTCTCTCATCAGACACTGTATCTGAATATGGGTATGGAGCAGATGGCGGCAATGTCTTAAATATTACGATAGATGGCACCACCTACGTATATAGTTCTACTGACGGTAGCATAACTGTACAAGGTGATAATCGTTCCACTTACGATCAAGCAACAACAACGGTAACTATCAGTACGCTTACTGGAGGTGTTGTATCACTGAACTTTGAAACGGGTATTTTTGAGTATCAAGCTAGAGCCACAGATAACGGCTACCAAGAGAATATTGCCTTTTCAGTACAAGATAATGATGGCGATATCGTGTCTGCTACACAGGTATTAAATATTACTCGTAACGCTGATAATGACTATCTAGTAGGTACTAACCAAGCTGACACATTGAGTGGTGGCATAGGAGATGATACTTTAATCGGTCTGAGCGGTGCAGATACCCTATTAGGTGGTGATGGTAATGATATTTTGATATTTGATAGAGATGATGTGTTAATCGATGGTGGTCAAGATATTGATACTTTAATAATTAACGATCCGAGTATTGTCGCTAATCTTGATTTGACTAATGTCACTAACTTTGAAAGCATTAATATGATCAATAATACTGCTCAAACGCTAAATCTAGGATTGAGTGATGTTATTAGTATGACTGATGCTAATAATCAGCTGTTTATTAAAGGTGATAGTGTTGATACTGTCAATATATCCGGTATGACTAAGTCTGGTACTTCCGATCAAGTTGGTTATGATTTGTACCAAGACAGTGGTAATCTGGCAAAGTTATATATTCAGAACTCTATAGATGATAACGTTGTCTAATAATAAGGTATAATTAATGATAAAAGCGCTCCTAAAGGGGGCGCTTTTTGATACATAAAACCAGTGTTATTCAGGCTATAGTTGAGGCAATTCAAAAGTTTATGGTGTGTTAAACATATTACAAATACTCACGGTTAGCGCCATGATCAAAAGATCAAACACGCCCTAATACAAAACCATTAAGCCCTAATACAAAACCATCAATAAGGCACATCGCTATGGAACAAGCACAAAACGCTGTAGAACACAGACCTGTATTCATGCCCAAAGTCAACAGTGACAATTTGGTAAAAACGGATATGGTTAGGTTTGAGCGGCATGTGGGATTTGCAACTAGACAAAAGAAAAAGTCCATCAATGACCTGCAACAAGTCATTCGTAAAAAATATGGATTTAAGCAAGTGTTAGAGCTGTCGAGCAAATCTGGCAATAAGTTGAGTTTTCCGCTAAGCCCGTTCAGCTTAAAGATCACTGATGCGCATGATGGCAATCAATATAGTGTCGAAAATGCCTTTCAAGCCAGCATGGTTTTTGAGGACGGTGGGCCTTACCTTGACTTGCTGATAGTACCGCCAAGACAAGCCAGAAAGGACGAGCGATTAACCACCTCAGGAGAACTCACTGGCTATAATTATTTTGGTATGGAGTGGGGTGTAGAGCCGTTAACCGTGTTTTATGATTGGCTGTATGTAAATGCCCTAAAGCAAAATCCTCAGCTGCACGAGGAAGTGATGCAATATCAGGCCTTTACTGACATCACCTTTAATCCAAAAAAATCCATCCATTGCGCGGCCTATGCATTGGCTCTGTTTGTGGCGCTCAATAAACGAGAGTTGCTCGATAATATTGAAGACCCAATAGCGTTTTATAATTTATGTGATGAGTTCAAAATCAGTAATACTGAGCAGCTTTTGGAAGAGGGTTGGGTCTAATGGCTAGACAGAATATGCTTTAGTACGCATAGTCAAAAGACCCTAAAAACGCTACGGCACTGCTGATATCAATTTTTCTTGCTTGCTGTGCCTGCGCAGACAGAGGCTACAAAAAATTGATATCAGCAATGCATGATGTATCGATATTACTTTTCACTGACTATATATAGTTCAAATGTTTAAACACCACTCCCAATCCGCTCAGCCAATGCCTGCAACTTTGGCACAATCATCGCTGCATAGTCGGCGCTTTTCCAGTTGGCACTTGGCACACTGGCATTGAGCGAATAAGCGTATTGTCCCGTTGCGACATCATACACCCCAACAGCGACTGCCAATATGTCAGTAGAAAACTCCCCATCTGACACGGTATAGCCATATTTTTCATAATGCTCTGCCGCGCTGGCTAGGGCGATTTGCGCATGGTCATAATCCTCGGCAGACAAATTCTCTTTTAGATTGCTACTGATCACAGCCTGTCTCGCCTGTGAGCTTGCGGCATAGAAGGCGCGCCCGATAGCAGTACGTGCGACGGGTACGGCTGAGCCAACTTGTAAATTGACGGATAAGCGTGCAGGGCTACGACAGCAGGCGTGATAGCGCATCTCACCTTCGACTTCAGTTGCCAAATTCACCGATACTTCATTGCTGCTGGCGAATTGCCGTAATAGTGGCTCAGCATACGAGACCATATCATGGCGACTCCACGCGGTGACGCTTAGCCGTACAGCACTACTGCCCAATTGATACTGTCCGTATTCATTCGTACGTAAAAACCCAAGCGTGGTCAGCGTATGGATAAGGCGAGTAACGGTCGCTTTTGGCAGATTTGTCATCTGACACAATTGCTGATGAGTGAGCCGCTCATGATGCTCAAAAGCGGCCAGCAATATCAATCCGCGACCCAGTGCCATCACAAATTGTCGGTCATTATCCTCCTTGCTTTGGCTCATGATTCCATGTATGCGTTCGAGTAGCGGAGTAGCTGTTGATAAGGGTTTCGTCATTTTATACTCATCTTTTTTTTATAAAGGTTTACAGCGTGGCTAAATTTTGCTTAAATGGTTTTAAATTATGAAACTAAGTTTCGCACAGCGGAATAACGAAGTCAATGACTTGTTAGACCAATTGATGTATCAATCACTACTCGTCAGTCAGGATGACTGATATCAAGGAGATCCACATGGCAACATCTACCAGCCCACGCTTTGATTGGGAAGATCCTTTTTTACTACGCGACCAGCTCACTGAAGAAGAGCGCATGGTCACGGACAGCGCCCGTCAGTTTTTTCAAAAAGAGCTGATGCCGGGCATCGTTGAGGCCAATCGTAATGAAAATTTCGATCGTAATATCATGCGTCAAATGGGTGAAATGGGCTTACTTGGCGTGACTATCGAAGGTTACGGCTGTGCTGGTTTATCCAGTGTTGCCTATGGTCTGATTGCCAAGGAAGTGGAAGCAGTTGACTCCGGATACCGCTCTGCGATGAGCGTGCAGTCAAGCCTAGTGATGCATCCTATTTGGGCATATGGCACCGAAGAACAAAGAGAGCGTTATTTGCCTAAGCTTGCTTCAGGCGAATATGTCGGTTGCTTCGGTCTGACTGAGCCAGATTCGGGTTCTGATCCGTCATCAATGTCTACTCGTGCGCGCGCAGTCGATGGCGGTTATGAGTTGACGGGTAATAAAATGTGGATTACCAACAGTCCTATCGCTGACGTGTTTGTCGTGTGGGCAAAAGATGATGCTGGCGAGATTCGCGGTTTTGTTTTAGACAAAGGTATGAAAGGGTTATCAGCACCGAAAATTGAAGGCAAATTCTCATTACGTGCCTCAGTCACGGGTGAGATTGTCATGGACAAAGTATTCGTCCCTGAAGCCAATGCTTTTCCAGATATCCGTGGCCTAAAAGGGCCATTTGGCTGCTTGAATAAAGCCCGCTATGGTATCGCTTGGGGTTCAATGGGTGCGGCTGAATTCTGCTGGAAAGCGGCTCGTCAATACACGCTAGATCGTAAGCAGTTTGGTCGTCCATTGGCAGCAACGCAGCTGGTACAGCTAAAGCTGGCCAATATGCAGACAGAAATCACCTTAGGTCTACAAGCCGCGCTACGTGTTGGTCGTTTGATGGATGAAGACAACGCCGCACCTGAGATGATTTCGCTCATTAAGCGTAATAACTGCGGCAAGGCGCTTGATATCGCTCGTATTGCGCGTGACATGCATGGCGGTAATGGTATCTCTGATGAGTTCCATATCATCCGCCACGTGATGAACTTGGAAGCCGTCAACACTTACGAGGGTACACATGATATTCATGCGCTTATCCTAGGCCGTGCACAGACAGGTATTCAAGCGTTCTTTTAAGCGTTTTTAGCTAATAATTTTTAGTACAACTGTATTTTATGACGTACGTTGCTGCTTGGCTTTTTATCACAAAGAGCATTAACAGTAGCGTACGTTTTTCAGTTGTTCTTCATGATTTAACCGTTAAGCAGCTAAATGATGAAGAACAATTTTATGATCAAAAAATCAAAGAACACACGACACAATAAGGGATTATTATGATTGATATGGCTAATATGCCAAAGGGTGCATTGCATGGTATCAAGGTGCTCGATTTATCGAGAGTGCTGGCGGGTCCTTCTTGTACGCAAGTACTTGCTGATCTTGGTGCCGAAGTCATTAAAGTTGAGCGTCCACATATCGGTGATGAAACGCGTCATTGGGCACCGCCAACATTCAGTGATGACACCTCCGCTTATTACGCCACTATTAACCGCAATAAAAAATCACTGACGGTAGATATCACTACGCCAGCAGGGCAGACCATTATCAAGCAGCTGATCGCTGACAGTGATATTTTGGTCGAAAACTTCAAAGTCGGTGGTCTGAAAAAATATGGCTTGGATTACGACAGTCTCAAACAAGATCATCCACGTCTGGTTTATGCGTCATTGACGGGTTTTGGTCAGACAGGTCCCGATGCTGCGCGGCCTGGTTATGACTATATTATCCAAGGGTTGTCAGGGCTGATGAGTATCACGGGTCCAAGCGATGGCGAACCGCACAAAGTTGGCGTGGCAGTGGTCGATTTGTTTGCAGGCTTGCAGCTGACGATTGGTATTCAAGCAGCATTATTGGCACGTCAAAATACTGGACTTGGTCAACACGTTGATGTAGCACTGCTTGACAGTGCGCTGGCGATGTTAGCTAATGTCGGTATGAATCATTTGGCCTCCGATAAGATACCACCGAGATTGGGTAATCAGCATCCCAATATCGTGCCTTATCAAGTGTTTGCAGGTCGGGGCGAGCAGCATTTTATTTTAGCTTGCGGCAATGACAGCCAGTTTGCCAAATTGTGTGAGGTGCTAGGTGTCGATTGGCATACCGACGAGCGTTTTGCGACCAATCCCCAACGTGTTGCCAATCGTACGCTGCTATGTGATGAGCTGGTTAATAAGTTTGCTGAGCAACCACGCAACTATTGGCTAGAGGTTTTAGATCAAGCAGGCATTCCATGCGGTGCGATTCATAACGTGGCTGAAGCTTTGGCCATGCCGCAAGCGCAAGCCCGTGAGATGATTGTTAATTTCACCGAGCAAGGCAGTCCGGTACGCGCACTTGGCAATCCTATTAAGTTGTCCGCATCACCTGTTAGCTATCGTACGCCACCACCACAATTGAGCGAGCATACTGATAGTACGCTGGCAAATTTGGGCTATGACAGTGAGATGATTGCTAAGCTTAAAGCGGATGGGATTGTTTAAGGCCTATCCTCAATTTAAACAGCATCGACCAAATGCCAAGTAAGCTTTTTGATTTTTTGCTCAAAAAGCTAAGCCAAATTCTCCGCCTTAAAACCCAAACGCTGCTCAATTTGTTCAGCCAATTCAATCAGCACGGTACTCACCTCAGTATACTTAGACTCGTATTCTGCCTGCAAAAAGCTAACCGCCATACCTGCAACGGCATTGCCTGAAGCATTGCGAATATAAGTACCCAAACAGTACATACCTTCGCGTAATTGCCCGTCATCGAGTGAAATACGACTGTCATGAATGGCGCTTAACTCAGCAGATAAGCTTACAAAGTTATCGACACCATTTGGTGTGAGCGGCTGAGGAAAGATACCTTCGTACAAAGATTCGATGGTTTGCATTGAGAGCGTAGACAAGAGCGCTTTACCAGTCGCTGAAAATACTGCCGGTACGCGCACACCAGCACGGAAAGTAAAACCAAGCGGGGCAGGCGTTTCGTGACAAGCTAAAAAAACAACTTCGCCCAAGTCCAATTTAGACAAGGTTACAGTATGTTGTAGCAAGACAGGGTGTTGGACGATAAGGTCTTTAAATAACTGTATGACACCTTGCTGCTGCTCATACTTGCCAGCCCAATACATCAAGTAGGAGCCTAAGTGAAAGCGGCTGTCACTATCTTTATAGATGACATGCTTGCCCAATAAGCTTTGCAATATATTGTGGGTTGAGCTACGCGGCAGTTTTAATTGCTTGGCGA
This sequence comes from Psychrobacter sp. PAMC 21119, assembly GCF_000247495.1. Taxonomy (NCBI): domain Bacteria; kingdom Pseudomonadati; phylum Pseudomonadota; class Gammaproteobacteria; order Moraxellales; family Moraxellaceae; genus Psychrobacter; species Psychrobacter sp. PAMC 21119. Next base: position 8,479 of record NZ_AHVZ01000015.1, read on the forward strand.
TATGAGCGGCAGTCAAGGGTTGTTGACTTGCCGTAATTAAATCTAAGATTTGAAAAGTTTTGTCCAATGCTGGAACGGCTGTTGTACTCATAAGTTGCCTATCAGAAAGTAAAAATAGAAATAGTGAAGATAATATTCAAAATAATCTTAATAAAGGTTGCAAAGAGTGGCGCATCATTCTTATAATGATGTCTCATATATAGAATTAACGTTCAGTATATTGAACAAATTACAGATGAGCAATAATTATTACTGACTGACCGTTTTGATTTTATTCTCTTGTAATGAGCTATTCAACAATGGATGGTGTTGCCGTTTTTTTAAATGGCATCGTTTTTAGCTGCCACTTTAAATCGCCACATTGTTCAATAGCTTACTCATAATAAATGCGCAAATCACGACCAACATGGAGTGTTACGATGCCAAAAAATACGCTAACCCTATCAAATCCAGATTTACTCAAACAATCTTGCTTCATTAAAGACGGCTGGCATGCTGCTAGTGATGACGCTGTGCTTGATGTAAACAATCCTTTTAACGGCGACCTCATCGGTACCGTACCAAGTCTCACCACAGAAGATGTCAACGAAGCCGTTGCTTATGCTCATGACGTCCAAGCGGATTGGGCAGCAAAAACAGCCAAAGAGCGTGCAGAGTTATTGCAAAAGTGGGCTGATCTAATCGATGCCAATAAAGAAGACTTGGCCATCATCATGACTGCTGAGCAAGGTAAGCCACTCACTGAGTCACGCGGTGAAGTAGGCTACGCCAATAGCTTTATCCGCTGGTTTGCCGAAGAAGGCAAACGCGTTTACGGTGATGTGATTCCTGCCAATAGCACACAGCTACGTCACGTCGTCCTTAAGCAGCCAGTCGGTGTTTGTGCCGCTATCACTCCTTGGAACTTCCCAGCTGCGATGATCACGCGCAAAGTTGCTCCTGCACTAGCAGCAGGCTGTACGATTATCGTCAAACCTGCTACTGAGACACCGTATTCTGCATTGGCGCTAGGCGTATTGGCTGAGCAAGCGGGTATTCCAGCTGGCGTCATTCAGGTTGTCACTGGCAAATCTTCTGTCATTGGTGAGATCTTAACGGGTGATGCCCGCATTCACAAACTGTCATTTACGGGCTCTACAGAAGTAGGCCGTACGCTGATGGCACAATGTGCACCGACTATCAAAAAGCTGTCGTTAGAGTTAGGTGGCAACGCGCCATTTATCGTCTTTGATGATGCCGATCTCGAAAAAGCCGCTACCGGCTTAATCGCTTCTAAATATCGCAATGCTGGTCAGACCTGTGTCTGCGCCAACCGCGTATACGTGCAAGACAGCATCAAAGATAAATTTTTAGACGTTTTTGTCAAAAAAGTCGCTGAGTTGAAAGTGGGTAACGGTTTAGAAGAAGGCGTCGATATCGGCCCTCTTATCAACAAAAAAGCGTTAGATAAAGTACAAGCCTTGCTCAAAGATGCGCTGGATAAAGGGGCAAAACTGGTCACTGGCGGTAGTGTCAACGCCGCTTCAGAACTGACTTATAACCCAACGGTTATTACAGATATTAGCAGTGATATGGATATCGCCTCTGAAGAAATCTTTGGACCGATTGCGACCATCTTTACGTTCAAGGATGAAGCAGAAGTTATTCGTGCTGCTAACGATACCATCTATGGCTTGGCTGCTTACTTTTATAGTAGCGACTATGCACGCTCATGGCGCGTTACCGAAGGTCTGGAGTACGGCATCATCGGTCACAATACTGGTTTGATTTCTACAGAAGTTGCCCCATTTGGCGGCGTGAAGCAGTCTGGATTTGGCCGCGAAGGTTCAAAATACGGCATCGAAGACTATGTCACGACTAAATACTGGTGCTCTGATATCAGCTAATAGCCCATAACATAGGTTAGTTGGCTCAATAATCAGCAAAACATTAATTAGCACAAATTTTTAGATATCAGTGGTGTTTTATGTCAAATAAACACCATTCGATCTCTATTAACTAAACCGCCAATCACTAGATGGCACTTATGTTACGAACAAAGAAAAGGACATTTCTATGACGACTACCAATCAATCATTACTTGAGCGCCGCAAAGCTGTTTTACCAACAGGATTGGGTGTTGCCTTTCCTATCTTTGCAGAAAGAGCAAAGAACTCAGAAGTTTGGGACGTGGAAGGCAATCGTTATATCGATTTTGTTGGTGGTATTTCAGTATTGAACACTGGTCACAGCCATCCAAAAATCACCCAGCGTGTCCATGAGCAGCTCGACAAATTTACCCATACTGCTGCACAAATGATTAACTATGAATGCTATGTTGATTTGGCTGAAAAGCTGTGCGAAAAAGCCCCTATCAGCGGTGATACCAAAGCTTTCTTTTTAACCACTGGCGCAGAAGCGGTTGAAAACTGTATCAAGATTGCTCGTGCTAAAACCCGTCGTCCAGGCATCATCTCTTTCGTTGGTGGTTGGCATGGCCGCACCATGATGTGTATGAGCTTGACTGGTAAAGTCTTGCCATACAAAAAGAATTTTGGCCCGATGCCAGGTCCTGTGTTTCATGCGTTATTTCCAGCAGAAGAGTTGAACGTCACCGAAGCACAAGCATTGCATAGTCTTGAGATGATTTTTCAAGCAGATATCGATCCTAGTGAAGTGGCTGCGATGATTATCGAGCCAGTACAAGGTGAGGGTGGTTTCCATCAAGTGACACCATCATTTGCCAAGTCTTTGCGTGACATCTGTGACGAGCATGGCATCGTCTTGATTTTTGATGAAGTACAGTGTGGTTTTGCCCGTACGGGTACGTTGTTTGCCACTGAGCAACTAGGCGTTGAGCCTGATTTGATGACTGCTGCCAAGAGTTTGGCGGGTGGCTATCCTATCTCTGCAGTCATCGGCCGTGCTGACATCATGGATGCCCCGCAAGTAGGCGGCTTGGGCGGTACTTATTCTGGCAATCCACTTGCTTGTGTAGCAGCACTTGCGGTCATGGAAGTCATCGAAGAAGAAAACTTGCTTGAGCGTAGTGTGGTGATTGGTGACAAAATCGAAGCTTTCTTAAAGGACTTAAACTTAAGCAGTATCGGTCATATTCGTCATAAAGGTGCAATGCTAGCGTTTGAATTAATCGATAGCGAAGGCAAGCCTGATGCCGCAGCCGCAAACAATCTAAAAGCAAAATCATTTGAGCAAGGTTTGCTACTAGCGTCTTGTGGTATGTATGGTAATGCCATTCGTGTGATGGTGCCATTGACGGTCGAAGACGAAGTGCTACAAGAAGGTCTTGATATTATTAAAGGCATCTTAACGGCTTAATAAGTATTGAGCCAATACTTGATAGAGCAGCAAGATTGCCCCTATGGCACTCGCTTTGAGTACATTTTTTACAACGGCGCCTTGCAAGTCAAGACGCCGTTGCTGTTTGTACTATTTGAATATCAAACAAATAGTGTAGTCAAGGAATTTTAGAATCGCTACAAGGCGACCGACCACAGATAGTACACTGAGTACATCTAGGGCGGGTAACACCGTAGCGGTTTAAAAGTGCTCTGACTATACATAACAGCTTGGATCAAAAGGTATATATGATAATTATGATGGGTGCTATCCCACTAAACAAAACATAGTGTGGCCGTAAAGGGTTAACACGGATGACACACAGACAAGGAGCAAATTATGTCTGAATTAAAAAAAACGTTAGGGACGCTAGATATTATCGCCTTAGCATTTGGTGCTATGGTTGGCTGGGGCTGGGTGGTTTTAGCTGGCGGCTGGATTTTATCTGCCGGTACGTGGGGCGCAATGCTGGCGTTCTTTATCGGTGGTTTGGCAGTGATACTGATTGGCGTGACTTATGCTGAGCTGGCAGCCTCCATGCCGATTACGGGCGGTGAGCATACTTACACCCATCGAGCGCTGGGGGTAAACGTGTCCTTTATTTGCTCATGGAGTATTCTATTCGGGTATTTCTCAGTAGTCGCCTTTGAGGCGGTTGCCTTGCCGACCGTCGTAGAGTATTTTATCCCCAATTATAACCAAGGCTATCTCTGGACGATTGCAGGTTGGGACGTCTATGCTACTTGGGTAGGCGTCGGGATGTTGGGTTCAATCATTGTGACTTGGCTCAATATTCGTGGTATGGAAGTCAGTGCATGGTTCCAAAAAACAGCGGTATTGGGCATTTTATTCGTTGGTACGTTACTGTTCATCGGTGCCGTCTTATTCAATCCTGAGAGTTCAAATTCGATACAAGCGCCAGCCTTTATTGGCGGTGCCGCAGGGGTCATGGCTGTTATAGTGATGGTACCCTTTATGTTTGTGGGCTTTGATGTCATTCCACAAGCAGCGGAAGAGATTGATTTGACTCGTCCTAATATTGGCAAGTTTTTGATTCTCTCTATCGTTGTTGCGGTGATGTGGTATGTGGGTATCGCTTGGAGTGTGGGCACGACTTTACCACTGGTACAAGCAGAAAACTCAACCCTCGCTACTGCTGATGCGATGACCAATGCGTGGCAAGGAAAATGGGCAGGTATCTTGTTGGTTATTGGCGGTGTACTGGGTATCTTGTCAAGTTGGAATGCTTTCTTGATCGGTGGTAGTCGTCTGCTTTATGCCATGTCAAAAGCACGTATGTTGCCAGCCTTCTTAAGCAAGCTGCATCCAAAGTATAATACGCCATCAAATGCAATTTTATTAATTGGTGGTTTAGCGACACTAGCGCCATTGTTCGGTCGTAAAATGCTGGTGTGGATCGTGGATGCAGGTGGTTTTGGTATCGTGATTGCCTATACTTGTGTGGCGATATCATTCTTAGTTCTACGCTACCGCGAGCCTGATATGGTACGTCCATTCAAAATACCCGCAGGCAAGCTTGTCGGTATGGTCACGATTGCGCTTAGCATTGGTATGTTGATGTTGTATATGCCAGGTATGCCATCGGCACTAACCGCCATTGAGTGGTGGATTTTCTTTGGTTGGACTGTTTTAGGTATTGCATTATATGGCTATGCAAGAGTGAAATATCCAGGCATTAGTGAGTCGATTATGGCAGAAGAGCTGCGTGAATTAAAAATCGTCAATCAATTGTGGTTAAAAGATAACCCACCTAAGCGCTAAGATTTTCGATAAGATATTTTTTCATCAATGATCACTCAACAAAAAGCCTAACATTAAATGTTAGGCTTTTTGTTTATCTAAGAAAAACGGGTGTAATGGACATTTTTCATGCTGACGTAGGGTCTAACGCTATATACTGTCTATATTTCCAAGGAATCAACGCCATGAATCAAAAAACTGCCCTTTTTGTAG
>NZ_AHVZ01000014.1:0-76688 GCF_000247495.1 Psychrobacter sp. PAMC 21119
ATATTATCTGCGCTATTTTCCTTGTTTGACTGCCATTTACCTCACTTTTATCCTCATTTTTAAAATGAGGACACGCCCTAGGAATTGTAGAGTAATAGCGAGGGTTTTTATCCCCATGAGCAATACCGCTGTCGTATGAATGCAAGCCATTCTCAATAAATTTCTCGATCATAATACCAAACTTTAAAATAAAAATCTGTCTAGCAGCCGCTATGTAGCATGATAAAATGGAATATCGTTAGTGAGTAATTTTGTATGATTGAGCCAACTGTCTTAATAAGGGCCGTTTGCCATCATTGGAGTGGATATATGTCTGACCATAATGCATCTTTGGATGACCATCATCGAGCACCTATTATTGGCTATCATCGTGCGCCGCTTTCACAGAAGTTTGGTGCGCCAAGGCAACCGAATTTGGTGGCCTTGACCAGTGTGATTGAGATGCTAGCGCCTTATGATACGCCAGCGGCATTCATTGGTTTGGAAGCATTTAGTCATATTTGGATCAGTTGGCAGTTTCATCATAATTATGTGGATAAAACCAATCAAGCGAGTAAAGATAAGCAGGTAAATAAAGCAGACAGCCGCTTTCGCCCGCAAGTTCGACCACCAAGGCTTGGGGGTAATCAGAAAATAGGGGTATTTGCCAGTCGCAGTATGTATCGACCATCCGCTTTGGGATTGTCTGTGGTCAAGTTTGAGCGTATTGAAATAGTACAAGGTCGAGTGTTACTTATTATCAGCGGTGCTGATATGATAGATGGCACGCCCATTATCGATATCAAACCTTATGTGGCTTATAGTGATGCATTAGTGCATGCAAAAAGTGGCTTTGCGCCTTCTGCACCCATGTCATTGGATGTGACTATAACGGAGTTTGCTTACCATCAATTTACACAAATGGTGGTCAATAAACAGCCTCATAAAGAACCTAATGAACTATGTATAGTAGCGGCAGTCATTGACAAGGTAAGAACGCAACTCATACGATCTGACCTCGATGCTATCAAAGCATTGATTGCACAAGATCCGCGTCCTGCCTATCGCCGTGAGGAAGTAAATAAACAGTTTGTTATGCGCTATAAGTCTGTCGATGTCAGTTTTCAGTTGATAGAATCGGGACAGTTGCAGATAACGGACGTTGTAGCAGTGGTTTTGTAGCGTGAGAGAGTAGCGCGTTCTTTATGTCGTTTTTATTTATACCAATTTATCGACATCATAAAACAGTTGGTTTGCAAAAAATTCTAATAAAAGAAGAAAAATATGTCTGCTCAAAAGTATTCGATCGTGATTGATTTGCGTTGGTGCCTAGATGAATTATTGGCGGATAAGGTGATTGATCAGCGTGGCTACAATTTGGTGATTACCAGTCGCCGTGATAAGGCGCAGCATCCGCTCCTCACGATTAGTGAATTTGGCTTACCCAATGGACATGCTTTGGATAATGAGCAACAACAGAAATTGACACTGCCATGGCTCAATGAATGGCTGGCTGTCAAAGCAGATATGCCGCTCGTACGTATTGATCCTTTAAAAGTTGATGTGCCAGCCGTCACGCAGTTGATGTCTTTTGAGTATGCGCGCTCACAGCATATTTTGCCGATTGAGGTGACAATTGATGAAGTCGTCATCGGCACCGACCAGCCTTTTTATAGTGATTGGCATGGCAATATTGAAAAGCTCATTAAGTCTAAAAGCTTTCGTACGGTATTTATCAATCCTGAACAGATCAACCGTTATCGGCAAGAGTTCTATCAAGTCACGCAAGCGATTGCAGGAGCAAATAGCATCCACAAGCGGGCGGCGGCGGATGTCACCAATGTCGAGGCATTATTGCAATTGGGTGACAATACCAATCCTGATGCCAATGACCAACATATTGTCAAAGTCGTCGATTGGTTGTTGCAATATGCCTTTGAGCAGCGCGCCAGTGATATCCACTTAGAGCCTCGCCGTGAGACCGGAAAAGTGCGTTTTCGTATTGATGGCGTGCTGCATACCGTCTACGAGATGCCGCTGGCGATTATCGTCGCGGTGACGGCGCGGATTAAAATTTTAGGACGACTCAATGTCGCAGAAAAGCGCAAACCTCAAGATGGCCGCTTAAAAACCCGTACGCCAAAAGGTCTAGAAACTGAGCTGCGTCTATCGACGATGCCGACTGCCTTTGGTGAAAAGCTGGTCATGCGGGTATTTGACCCAGAAGTGCTGGTGCGCTCGTTTGCTCAGCTTGGTTTGTCAGGTAAGCAGCTTGATACTTGGCATGAGCTGACTGCGCATCCAAACGGCATTATCTTGGTCACGGGTCCGACTGGCTCAGGTAAAACCACAACGTTGTACAGTACGCTTAAGCAGCTCGCCACTGAGCAGGTCAACGTCTGCACGATTGAAGACCCGATCGAGATGATTGAGCCAGCCTTTAATCAAATGCAGGTGAATCCAGGGGTTGATCTGCACTTCGCTGATGGTATCCGCTCGTTAATGCGTCAGGATCCTGACATTATTATGGTTGGGGAGATTCGCGATGCTGAGACTGCCAATATGGCGGTGCAAGCATCGCTGACTGGGCATTTGGTGCTCTCGACGTTGCATACCAATGATGCGCCAAGTTCACTCACTCGCTTACATGATTTGGGTATTCAGCCGTTTTTAACTTCAGCGACTATATTAGGGGTCATGGCACAGCGTCTACTACGGACATTATGTCCGCACTGCAAAAAACCGCTGGATGTGACTGCAGATAGTGAAATTGCAATTCAATGGCAGGAATTGGTTCAGCCTTGGCGTGCGCCCGTGCCAGCACAAATTTATATAGCGCAGGGCTGCGAGCATTGCCGTCATACGGGCTATCAAGGTCGCATCGGTCTGTATGAAATTATGCCGCTATCGAATGAGCTCAAAAAACTGGTTGCTGCTGATGCCAATTTGGACGTGCTAAAGCAGCAAGCGTATCGCGAAGGTGTGCAGCCGTTGCGCTTATCGGGCGCAAAGCGCATCAGTGAAGGCGTGACGACCTTAGAAGAGGTGATGCGTGTGGTGCCATTGCATTGACCTTAAATAGCCAATGCTCGCTATGGTAAAACGTCGCTTTATGACTTGATTATTTAACGCTCCCATCGTACATTTTGGCGAATAATTTTGGCTGGTGTACCAGCAATCATGCAGTTGGGCGTCTCGACTGGTTTATTGACAAATGCCCCTGCTGCAATGATACAACCGCTGGCGATAGAGACGTTTTTAGAGATGGTCACATTGGCGGCGATCCAAATATGGTCTCCTAAAATGACGTCTGTATGTGCCTTATTCACTCGCGCGTTAGTGTCTATATCATAGACCTTGTGGACGTCAGTCGCTCGAATTTCGATACCACGTGATATCATGCATGATTGACCAATGGTCACACTTTTATCGCGAGCCAAAATATAGCAATCGATGGCGGTGGTATGATTGCCGATATAAATATGCAGATGATTACCGACAACCAATAATTGCCCCGAAAACTTAACGTGCTCTCCAATCGTGACTTGATTATGATTACCATTGATGTCAATTTTTAACTGATTAAATTTGCCACCCTGACCGATAGTGATTTGATTGTCATGACCTTTGCGAATGGTAATGGTTGAATTACCAATGATGCGCGCGTCTTTAGCAATACTAATATGATTATCATGCCCTTTATCTTGTAATAAAAACCGCTTTTTGTATAACCGTTTGGGTAACAATGCTTTTATGATCGGAGAAAGACTGATGGTTTTTTTGTGGTTCATAATAAAGGGCTTATGAGAAGTGAGTAGAAGGCGTAATGTTTTCGCTAGCGCATGGCTTTTATGGTTGGTTAGCTGTCTTTATATCAAGGCTCATGTCAAAACTCATGTCAAGAATATAGTCAGTTTTGATACCGTTTCAGACACGGTTAACCATACCTCTGATAGTGTACCGCTAAACTTTACTTGAAAACAGCTGCCTTTGGGGCAATCAATACGACTGTTACTAATATGATTGTTACCAATACGACTGTCACTTTGAAGACTTATTCCTAATATTTTTTATTTATTCATTTTTATTAACGAGAGTATTTATGTTTACTGATAGCCATTGCCATCTTAATCGTCTAGATTTAACCAAGTATGATGGTCAATTGTCTGGTGCGATTGACGCAATGAAAGCCGCCAATGTCACTCGGGCAATGGCGATTATGTGTGATTTTGCTGAATATGACGAGATTGCCCATATCGTTAGCTCCTATGGCGATGAGACGCTAAATCTTGGCATGAGCGTCGGTATCCATCCTTGTGAAGATATCAGTATCTTGCAATCAGCGACGGTCGAGCGTTTGATCGAAACGGCTGATGCCGACCATGTATGGGCGATTGGGGAAACGGGGCTGGATTATTATTGGTCAACTGAAAATAAAAAAGAGCAGCAAGCCAGCCTTGCACGTCACATTCATGCCAGTCAAAGTTTAAAAAAACCACTCGTCATACATATGCGCGATGCCAAAGAAGATACGATTGATATCTTAAAGGCGGAAGGCGCTGAGCACGGTATTATTCATTGCTTTACTGAAGATTGGGAGACGGCCAAGCGGGCGCTAGATTTAGGGTTTTATATCTCGTTCTCAGGTATTGTCAGTTTCAAAAGCGCACAAACCATCAAAGATGCCGCAAAAAACATGCCTAGAGACCGACTGCTTATCGAAACCGACAGTCCTTATCTAGCACCTGTACCTAAGCGTGGTAAACCCAATGAGCCAGCCTATGTACCCTACGTGGCAAGTTGTTTGGCAGATATGTATGGTTGTAGTAGTGATGAGGTTGGGGCATTGACCGCAAAAAACTTTGAAAATTTACTGGCACAGTACCATTAAAATCGTTATGCTATGACCACTCAGTCATTTATTAGATAGTCTTATTACTTTACGCTATTTTTACTTATTATCCCGAGCGTAAGCATATGATTATTAATGACTATTTAGCAAACATAAGCATATCTTCTTTGGTGGTTTTCGAGTAGACTTTGTATGACCTCATACGCTTGTCGCCGACGCACTAATCCATTCGAGGGTCATATGTTTAATCTTGTCAGGTTTTAGGAGAGATTATGAGTCGTCAGCATCAGTTCAAGGCACGAGAAGAAAATATCTTAGCGATGGCAGAGCAATTGCTACTTGAGTCAGGCGATGGTGATATCACTTTAGACAGTTTGGCGGATCAGCTGGACTTAGCTAAAGGGACGCTATATAAGCATTTCTCCAGTAAAGATGAGCTCTATTTGCGTATTATTATCCGCTATGAAGAGCAGTTGTTTGAGATTAATCGAATTGATGATTGTCCTTCGGCAGGCGTTGCTCGTATGATTTTTCAGCAACTGTTTAATCCACAAAAAGCCATGCTACTCAATCAAATTGAAGAGCGTTTGGCAGCATCGGTGACGGGTCTCAATCGCTTATTTGGTGAGCTGTATGATATTCGCCGTCAGCGTATGAAGCGTCTGATTGATATCATCAGTGCTTATCTAAAGGATGAGCACAGTAACTTGAGTACGCGTGACTATTTGTCCTCTATTTGGGCGATGGGTCAAGGCGGTGCGGGACTATTAAACTCAAGCTTTTATCAGCGTTATTTGGGTCGCCGTGATACCCTGCGTTATGCTTTTGTCCAGCAAATGCTTGAGTTGCCTAGTCATTATCCTGCCGACGATGAAGAAGTCATGGATGAAGATATGCAAGAGCTGGTAGAGCAAATTGATACTGAGTCAGAAGAACATCGCAATACCAATTACTAGGGCCTGTAGGCGTTTAGATAAATTTAAAAGCATCCGTGTTGTAATATTCTTATTGCAACACGCCAAAGTTGCCAAGGTTTGAGTGATGAGAACTCTCAAGAAATTACGCTCTGTGTGAGCCTACTATATCTATCACTCTGCTATGTTTACCACTTTATATAACAAACCCTAATCATAGGCCAATAGGTGCAATATGCCGGTCACTGCTAAGACTCAGTCCAGTTCAGTGGTCGCTTGCCATTTAGGCTTAGCAAGTCAACACTTACTATATACTGAAAAGGCTAATAGTTCGGTCGCTCGTACCGGCTGCAATGTCGCTATAGTAAAAACTCCTCCCGTTTTATCCTCTAAAATATCAAAAAGCACCCATGCGCAAGCTGGTTTTACCCTCGTTGAAATCGTGGTAGTGGTGGTGATTCTATCTATCTTTGCTGGCATGATGAGCTTGTCAGTTGGTAGTAGTGAGTCCCGAAAAAACCGTGCCTTTTATGAACACCTTACCGATTCATTGAGTTACGTTCGGCTGTTATCAGCTGAGCGTATGCAGCCGATGGGCTTAAGCTTACAAGCAAATAAACAAAGTCAAGTAAATCCGGTTATCGTCACCTTATCGAATCCTTATATTGCCTATCAAACCGCTGATATCATCTCAGACGGTACGGACAGCCGTCCCAAAAATGCTATGGAATTGTCTACAGATTTGTCGGGTACGAATGGCGAAACACCAACGCCAAGTTGGGAGATTGAACCAGAAGTCACGTTGCCTGAAATGCCTGATGGGGTTAGTTTGAGTGTGCAAAGCTTAGATGCTGGCAACGCTGTAAATGCAGGACAGAATCAGACGCTACAGCCTTGGTTTACCGATCAGACGGTACCTCAAATACTCTGGTTTGGCACCGGGCAAGCAACGCCTGTAACGATCGAAGTACGTCATAATTCGCGTTTGGTGGGTGAGGTAATTACCATCATGCCGGACGGTAGTATGTCGTTAGGACAAGGACTGTAGCTGATGGTTAAGTTATCAAAATTGCCTATCAATTCGGCTACTAGGCCTAGCGAAGATACCTTTTTAAAGTCGACACGCGAAAGCGGTTTTACCTTGATTGAAGTGATGGTCGCATTAGCGATTTTAGCTGTCGTCGCCGTCGCTGCTAGCCGTGCCAGCAGTGCGTATCTCAGCTCGGTTGATGTGTTGCGTACCCGTACGCTGGCTCATTTCGTTGCCCAAAATGCGGCGGCTGATCTACAGATTCAAGATACATGGCTGACCGCCAATCGCAGCCAAACGCTTAATGCGCAAGGTCGGGATTGGCAAGTAGTGATGACAGTCGGTGACACCATTACCCCAGCGTTGAAACAAGTTACTATCGCTGTCGCGCCTATTATCGATGGACAGACAGGCAACACAGTGACGGATATTAAGGTGGTTTTGAGTAATCCAGAACAAGATGTGGGTAGTTTGGATTTAGCGAACCCAAATTCAAGTGGAGGTAACCCGTGAGACAGCAACGCGGCTTTACCTTACTTGAGCTGATGGTCGCTATGGCAATATTTGCGATGTTGGCAGTGGCTGGTTGGCAAGTGTTTGATAGTGTGAACCGCGCCCGTGAGCGCGCACAATTTCATGCTGATAATCTGGCTGTCTTGCAATATGCCTATTTGCAGCTACAACAAGATATGGGGCAAATCATTCCTTATCAGTTACCCACGACGCAAGATGCCCGTACTCAAGATATTAGTGTCGCAAATAGTGGCAACGAAAGCAGCCAAGACAATGCGATAGAGCCTGAGCCTTTTATGAGCCTAGATGGCGAGCGTGTCAGCTTCGTACGCTTTGCAGATCCTGACCCACGCTACCAAAGCAGTACCAGTATGCAGCACGTCGAATATATTTTTGCCGATGAGCGCTTGATTCGCCGTCAATATACCAGCCTCGCAACGGGGCCTGATAGCGTTAGTTTGGATAGTGTATTGTTGGAAGGGGTGACAGCAGCACGCTGGCAGGCCTATTTACCAGAGATAGCGACGAAGTTCCCTGACGAAAACAGTGGCAATAACAGCAATGTGAATAGAGCGTCTGGGCAAGCGACTAATACAGCGAGTAGCCAAGCTGAGGCTGAGTTATTACCAAAAGGTATTGCCGTCAGCTTCACTTATCAAGATATGCCTATCACTTGGCAATGGGCACTTGCGCCGCAGCCATTCCCTCGTAGTAGTATGCAACATACACCTAATAGTAAAAATGATAACAGCAACGATAATGGCAGTAATGACGGTAACAACAGTAATAACGATAATACTAATGGTAGCAATACTGCTAACGCTGGTGTGGGCAATGCTAATTTATAAGGTATTGAAAATGTGCCCTTGTACCAATCAGAGAGGTCGCTTATGTCAATGACAGCGCATTCTCAGCGCGGGGTAGCGCTGCTGACTATATTGCTACTGGTGGTTAGTATTACGGTGGTCGCAGGGGCGATGCTTGCCAGTCAAAAAATTGCTATCAGGCGTAGTGGCTTATTGTTTGATCAGAATCAGTTATTACAAGATATTAACGCCGGTCAGCAGTTGGCAGTGACCTTGATTCGTGCGGATAATAAGCTCAATGATACGGATAGCGAGCAAGATATTTGGGCGCAGCCAATACCGCCTTATGCCTTAGATAATCATAGCATTAGCATCGAACTGCGTGACGAGGCCAGTCGTTTTAATATCAATAACTTATATCAGAATGGTGCGGTTAATACGGCAGCCTTGGCTGTCTTTCAAAGACTCTTAACACAATTAAACCTAGAGCCCGATATCGCTATTGCAGTACTGGATTATCAAGATGCAGATGGTGAGGTCTATCAAGATGGGGGTGATGAGAGCGTGGTATATTCGCAGCAGCGCAGCGGGGCAGTAGATGGGACCTTACCGAACCAGCCATTTCTTAGCATCGATCAGCTACCAGACGTTCGAGGAGTAGGCGCTGAAGTACTGGCGGCGCTACGCCCTTACATTACTGCCGTCCCTTATTATGTGCCTATCAATGTCAATACCGCCAGCCCTGAATTGCTGGCGTCTTTGGTGGACGGTGTGACTAGCGAGCAGATGCGTGGGTTGACCGAGATGAGGCGCAAGCAGGTCTTGCCATCTATTGATGAATTATGGCAATTGCCACAATTGGGAGGCATTAATGCAGAGCAGCGGGCAGCATTAACGCCATTATTAGCCGTTGACAGTCAAGCCTTTAAGGCGCTTATCACAGCGACAGATAGTGCGAATACAGGTCAAACACGGCAACGTTTTGCTACTGTCTTGATTAGCAAAGCTGCCACTGATGATGGTGAGACCGAGAATAGTAGTGCTGCTAATAACAACGATGCTAATAGCAATGATAAAAATGGCAATGATGCCAACAGTACGGGTAATAACGATAAGAGAAAAACAGCGAAGTCAATTAAGGTTGTTACACAGCGTCTATGGGTATTTCGGCCGAGTTTTTAATCCGCACTCAAAGGTTTTGGAGATTACTTAGTCATCGCTAAGGCGAGTCTCTTCAGTAGACTTCCAGTTGTATGCGCCATAAAACAACATTTGTGCTTGACGAGTACAGTTATGCAGCATCAGCTGTTTCTTTTTTTCAATTTCAGACAAATCAGCTTCGTCATCATGATCTTCAGTATACGTCAGCTCTAACCAGTCGATAATCCAAGAAAAAAACATATTAACCCCTGCTTCAGCCAGTAAGCGTAAATCATAGGCATCAATATGAGTAAAGGCGGGCTGTAAGGCCAAATCTTCTGCTAAGCTTTGTCCATGCTTTTTGATCAATTCATTAATGGCCTTGCGCACGGCCTCTGAACCACCATAGCGTTCGCTGACCAAAAACTGCCAATAACAAGGCTGCTCGCTGACCATATATAAAAACAGCTGAATACTCTTGGCGATTTGGCGATCAAAGCTGCGCCTACGGCCAATTTGTAAACTGTCGCTTAATATGGCGAGTGTCCCGCCCAATTCTTCAACCACCAGCGCCCGCCCAAGCGATTCCATATCATCGAAATGGCGATAAAATGCCGTTGGCACGACACCAACCTCACGTGTCACCTGCCTGAGACTGATGGAGCTAAAAGACTGTCCTGTCATACAGAGATCGAGCACGGCATTAAAGAAGGCGTGCCGGGTTTGAAGTTTCTTTTGTTCGCGACTGCTCATAATATTTCAAAATTATCCGATAGAGGTTTATCATACTCACTTCAGCGTAGAAATACGACTGAAATACGCAACTTGTGTTAATTTATAGTCAAAGCCATTTATAGTGAGTATCGGGCAATTAAGCACAAATATTACACTGAGTACATTGGGTGAGATGGACGCTGTGACCGTTTCTAAAATGAGGACGCGCCCTAGACCATCGTACCCCAATGACCTTGTAGCTCCTGCGCCAATCTATATGCCTCATGATCATTCATCCCAGTAATAAAGTCCAATATATTTAAAATATTGTGATAGATATTATCGGATAGTACCCGTCGATGCTCATCGAGGTGCGGTTGGAGGAGTTTTTGCAGTCGCTGCTGCTCAAATGACATCGGGGCAGTTTTTGCGTTTGTCCAAGCCAATGGTATAAAGGCATCTAAGAGGCGATGCAAGCATTGGTTCGCCATCAATTCCATCCGCACTTTGCTTGGGTGATTGAATATTTGCTCATGCGCCAATTGTTTGGCTTGATTAATACCATTTTGCACATTTGCATCACAATGTGCAAATAGACTGCCTTGCAGTGTACCAGCCAGCAAGGGCTCGCTATTAGCGACAAAAGCGTCGGTGACGGTGTTGACCAAGCGCATCATAGCACGTGCTCGCAATGATGCTAGGCTTTGCCTGACAGACATATGCGCTGGCAAGCTCACGCTACTAGGACGCTCACCAATCAACTCATAAAATATCGTGGCGACCTCGCTATAGGTTAGCATATTCAGATTGATACCATCTTCTAAATCTATCAGCGCGTAGCAGATATCATCTGCGGCCTCCAATAGATAGGCGAGGGGATGGCGCGCAAAACCATCATGTTGCGGCGAGCGCGGTAGACTCAAGCACGCTGCCAATTCTTCTAACTGAGAGGCTTCACTATAAAAGCAGCCAAATTTTTGTACATTGGTGAGCGAATTACTTGGAGAAGTGCTTTCAGAAACATGATTGCTATGCGTCGCTAGCCAAGGGTATTTCATAAAGGCACCCAACGTCGCGCAAGTGAGGCGCATACCGCCCTTATCAGGATGATGCTCATTACGGGCGAGTAGCCGAAATCCTTGCGCATTGCCTTCGTATGCCAGTAAGTCTAATTGCTCATTATTACTCAGATTTTGCAAAATAGCCTGACGATCAGGATGCATAAACCAATCGCGAATGGCGTATTCTCCTGCATGACCAAAAGGCGGATTACCAATATCGTGAGCGAGGCAAGCTGCTTGAACAATCACACCGACATCGGCTGGCGAGACGCCTGCTGGTAGACCGCTGGCTAATTTATCATGCAGTTTTTCTGCCGCCATTATCCCTAATGAGCGTCCAATACAAGAGACCTCAAGCGAATGCGTCAAGCGCGTATGAATGCCCAATTGGTTGGTCAATGGATGGACTTGGGTTTTTTGATTGAGCTGCCGAAAAGAGTGCGAAAACACCAGTCTGTCGTAATCTTTATGAAAGGATGAGCGCGCGCTGTCTTGCGCTGGAGCTTTTTTGTGGCTGCCCAAGCGCTGCGCACTAAATAGTTGTGCCCAATGTGCACTGCTGTTAAGCGATTGATAAATATGAGCCGTCATAGTTTATAACCCGTTATTTTTATCATTATTTTAATAATTATTTTCAGCGGATTTGCTGTTTTTGAAAATAACAGACGTTATTATAATAAAAAAAGCCAGCACAAAGGCTGACTTTTGGTTGTTCTCTACTAAGACTGTGTAAACACGCAATTCGCTTTATTAAACTTTGAACGTTAAACGTTAAAGCGGAAATGCATCACATCGCCATCTTGCACGATGTAAGTTTTGCCTTCCAAACGTGATTTACCAGCGGCCGCTGCGCCTTTTTCACCGTTGTGCTCGATGAAGTCATCATAAGCAATGACTTCGGCACGAATGAAACCGCGCTCAAAATCGGTATGAATTACACCAGCAGCTTGCGGTGCGGTTGCGCCAATAGCGACAGTCCAAGCACGAACTTCTTTGACACCAGCAGTGAAGTAAGTCTGCATATCCAGTAAGTCATAACCACCACGGATTACTTGATCAAGACCGGCTTCTTCCATGTCCATCTCAGCTAGGAAGTCTTTTTTGTCGTCTTCATCAAGCTGAGCGATTTCAGATTCGATTTGGTTGCATAGCGCGATGACGATAGAATCTTCACCAGTCGCATAATTGCGTACCGCATCTAGATAAGGGTTGTTTTCAAAGCCGTCCTCAGAGACGTTAGCGATATACATGGTTGGCTTTAGGGTAATCAAACCATAGCTTCTGATGAGTTTTTTCTCATCGCTATCAAGGTTTGCCGCGCGAGCTGCTTGACCGTCTGCTAACAATGGTTCGATTTTTTTGAACACATCAAGCATGGCACTAGCGTCTTTATCGCCGCCTTTGGCTTTTTTGGTTAAGTTAAACACAGCGCGCTCAACCGCTTCTAAATCGGCCAATGCCAATTCAGTATTGATGGTTTCGATGTCATCAATAGGGCTAACGCGACCATCGACGTGGACGACGTTGTCATCATCGAAGCAGCGTACCACGTGGGCAATCGCATCAGTCTCACGGATGTTGGCTAGGAACTGGTTGCCCATACCTTCGCCTTTTGACGCGCCTGCGACTAGACCTGCGATATCCACAAACTCCATCGTCGTCGGTAGTACACGTTCAGGATTGACGATATCAGCCAGTTTCTTTAGGCGTAGGTCTGGTACTGGTACAATACCCGTGTTGGGATCTTTGGTACAAAACGGAAAGTTTTCAGCGGCGATACCCGCTTTGGTCAAGGCGTTAAACAAGGTAGATTTACCCACGTTTGGTAGGCCGACGATGCCGCAATTAAAACCCATAACATGCTCTCAATATATGAATAAAATCAGTTGGTACTTAGTCAATATAAGACTTGCTACTTAGTCCCCATAGAACTCAGTAATTAGTCATTATAAAACTTAGTTAAATGGTAAATCAAAATTGGGCATATTGTAGCAAATTTACCGGAATAGGGGTGAGGTTGTTGTGCGGTATACTAAGATTTTGTCCGAGTCTGTCCTAGTCATCGCTGGCAATTTTGCTGTTTTATCAATTATGGTAAGCTGTACTATAAAATAATAATTTGGCTGACAAGCGCATTAAAGGTGAGTACCTATAACTCGCTAAACTTTACTAACAATCTTAATCATTAACAGCAAAAATCATTAACATCAAAACCTCTTAGCTAAATCTCTGAACTGCTACGTATTAGGTGCTTTATACAGATAAAGGCGGCTAAAATAAAATGAAAGGCAATATCCTATAATGACATCCACTATTTTTGACACGCACCGCTATCACTATCCGCAGAACTTTATGGAGATTAAACCCAAGCTTGCGCGTCTTGAAAAAGCAATTAAAAAGCTAGAGGCAAATCTAATCGACGCCGATGATGCTGCCAATGTTGCGCTGCTGAAGCAAAGGTTGAATAGTGATTTAGGCTTAAAAGTAGACTACGCTAGTGAGCTCAATCCGGATCAATTGTTAGCAGCCACTACTATCGATGGCAAGGTATTGGTCATCGCTGGTGCTGGCTCTGGTAAGACCAAAACCTTGACGTATCGCACCAGTTATCTATTAGAGAATGGTGTGCCTCCTAAGCAAATATTGCTACTGACCTTTACTCGAAAAGCCGCCAATGAGATTAAGAGTCGCGCGAAAACCTTGCTCACTAACACCCTATCTGACGAGCAGTTATCCGAGGATATTTTGCCGACCAGTAAAGCGCTAAATGATATCACCAGTGGCACCTTTCACTCGTTTTGCAATAGGCTGCTGCGTCAATATTCAGGGCTACTGGGTATCAATCCGCGCTTCACGATTCTAGATACGGGGGATGCTGAGGACGCGATTGACTTGATTTATAAAGAAAAGAAGTACCCAGCGCAAACTAAGAAACAAGCATTTCCACGCAAGAAAACCTTACAGAATATTTTCTCAACCTCTAGAAATCGGCGCATTCCTATTCGTAACTTGATCGAAGATAATTATCCTGATATTGCTATTCATATTCCTATCATTGAGCAATTGGCTGTCGACTTTCATGAGTATAAACGCGCCAATCATTTGTATGATTTTGACGATATTATCAGCCAAGTGGTGCGTCATCTAAAGTCTAACGACAAATTCCGTCAGCTGCTACAAGAAAACTACCGCTATATTATGGTTGATGAATATCAAGATACGAATATTCCGCAAAAGCAGCTGATTGATCTTATCTGTGCACCAGTCTCGGTCTCGCTGATGGTGGTCGGTGATGACAATCAAAGTATTTATGCGTTTCGCGGTGCTAATTACGAGAATATCTTGCTCTTCGGTGAGACCTATCCTGAGGCGAGTCTCATTAAGCTTGAGCAAAACTATCGTAGTACGCCTGCTGTTTTAAATTATATCAATGCTTTGTCCGCGCAAATCACGCTAGGGTATCAAAAGCAGCTCTATTCAAACGCGAGCATAACGGGCAACAAACCAACCTTTAGCCGTTTAAGCGATGAAACAAAAGAGGCCAAATATATAGCCGATAAGATTATCGAGCACAAGACAGACTACGATTACAACGATTTTGCAGTACTGTGCCGCACGTCTTTTCAGTCTAATTATGTACAGTTAGAATTTATGGAGCGCCATATTCCATTTATCGTGGTAGGGGGTATTAAGTTCGTTGAGCGCCGCCATATCAAGGATGTCTTAGCCTTTATAAAAATTCTTTATAATCCTAATGACACCATCGCTTGGCATCGAATTTTGACCTTGTTCCAAGGCGTTGGGACAGTTACCGCGACGCGTTTGACTCAAGCGATTAATGCTGATAACAATTCCTTTGAGCCATTATTACTACCGAAATTTAGCAAAAAAAGTCCGCAGTTAGAATCGCTTCATACGACTTTGACCAAAGCGCAACAAGCGGAGTCGGTTGAGGCTATCATTGAGCTGGTACTTGATTTTTACATTCCTATCCTAAAGATGATTGAAGAGAATTGGCGTGAGCGTAGTGAGGATTTTCGGGTGCTCAAAAATTTGGCAACAGAGCACAGTAGCCTTGATGATTTCTTAGAAAATTTGGCACTCGATCCGCCCAATGATTCGGTAGCGACAACCAGTCAGCCGGATGAAAATGGCAGTGACAAAGTCACTATCTCGACTATTCATAGTGCCAAAGGGTTGGAGTGGCCAGTGGTGTTTGTCAATTCATTGGTCGATGGCATCACGCCACATCATCGCTCGTTGGATGACTTTGAAGAGTTGGAAGAGGAGCGAAAATTATTTTATGTCGCCTGTAGTCGAGCCAAGACCAGATTGTATCTAACCGCACCTGATTACTTCGCCAGTTATTCAGGGTATTTCGATAAGCCCTCACGCTTTATCGCGGAGCTCTCTGCCGATGAAGTTGAGGTTAAAAGCTCTAAAAAACTGTTAGAGACGCTGGCGAGTGATGATCCAGTGTGGTGGTGATGTTTGAAGTGTATTAACGCTACAGGGCGTGCCATCAATTAGCACATTGATACATTGCCTGTTCCCTTACTGATACGCATAATGGCAGAGCGATATTTCTCTAAATATGCTCTAACGTTTGGCGTTACATTTTCGGCGACTTTTAGTCATGCTCTTTTGATACTTATCGTATAGATGAGCTTTTGTCTCAGCCTAAAAGGTGGTTTTAATAAATGACAGCATGAGCTGCTTTTGGGAGCAGTTGATGTCCTCAAAGCGATTCATATTACTGGAAATTTTCTCAGCAGTTCATTGATATAATATTGGTTATCCATTGCTTGTTATTGAAGTATAAGCAAATACATAGAATTTAAGTAAGCTCCAGATCTACTTCAAATTTCCCATAAACTGTACCTTGCTAATCAGCATCTCTGTTTTCAGCCAGTTTTTGAATATCACCTTTCTTTCATCTTCGTAAAAAGGGTAATAGGATAATAAATTATATGAAGAACTGTCCGCTACGGGAGGATGTACCAATGCTAAAAATTCATGTGAGATTTCTTTTTCCACCATAAATATTGAAACAATAGCTGTTCCTAAACCAGCTAAACATCCCTCAATACACAAATAGAAATGTTCTAACACCATGTGTTCGTACGATAAAATGTCACTACTCACTAACTTAGACTTGTTTATGTGTTGCCATAAATTTGGTCGAGAAGAAGTAAGTAAAAGCGTATTTGTCTGTTCGGTTCTAGTGTTGCGAACAGCAACTATGTATTCTTCAATAATTTTCTCATGAAATATATTCTTGTCCCATTCAAAATCGTTTCTGCGCAAAGCAATATCGATAGATTTCCCTTGAAAGTCTACGATTCCACCGCCCGTCAGTAACACAATTTCAAAGCCATAGTTTAGTGAGTTAAATTCAGCTAAACGCGGTATCAACCATTTCATAGAAATTGTAGGTTCGCAGGATAGTACCAATTGTTTCTTTTCATATTGCTGATTTTTTAAATCGACAAGGCAATCGTCTAATTTTGCAAAAACTTGCTGGCAGCAGGCGAAAAGTAAGCTGCCATTTGGGGTAAGTACAAGCTTCTTGTTCACTCTATCAAATAAAATAAGACCTAAAGCATCTTCTAGATTTTTAATCTGTTTGCTCACTGCGCTCTGTGTCACAAACAATTTTTGAGATGCTAACGTCACGCTACCATGCTGTGCAACGTAATAAAAAAACTTCAGCGAATTTAATGATATCTTTTCTATCATGCCAAAAACTCATAAATACTCATGTAAATAAATCAATTTTAGTTTACTAATAAATATAGGAAGATACAACTGAATTGAATAACTACACGAGGTAAGTGTGAAAAATACAGGAAATATAGCTAATAGAAGCATAGAGATAGACAAATGACAGAATTTTTAGCCGTTATTATGATTACTATTCTTGCTGTCATCAGTCCAGGCGCTGATTTTGCTATTGTGACCAAAAATAGCTACTTATATGGGCGCTCTATTGGTGTATTAACTTCTATTGGTATAGCGTTAGGAGTATTAGTACATGTCGCCTATACCTTATTGGCCGTTGCCATTGTAATGGAGTTTGCGCCCAATTTTTTGACTATCATAAAATATCTTGGTGCGTTTTATCTCATTTATATTGGGTATAAAACATTTATACAAAAACCTGTAAAGGACGTGGGTTCTTCTACCTGCATCAGTTCTGCACAAGCGTTACGATATGGTTTCTTTACGAACGCCCTGAATCCTAAGACTACATTGTTTGTTATTAGCACTTATACACAAATTGTTAGCGCTATCACCCCAAAATCCATTTTAATCGGTTACGGACTGTTCATGTCGGTAGCTCATTTCATATGGTTTGCTCTAGTGGCTTTATTGTTCTCTCAGCGTACTTTAAGAGAAAAAATGTTGAATAGACAAGTAGCAATCAATCGAGTGATTGGTTTCATATTAGCCTTATTAGGTATGTTCTTGCTCTTTACAAACTTAAACTAAGGATAGTCAAAATGAATAAAATAGCCTTTATCGATATGGAAGGTGTCTTAGTCCCAGAAATATGGAAATTTTTGGCTATACGCCTAGATATATCTGAGCTTAGCATCACAACAAGGGAAGTAGAGGATTATGAAAAACTGATGCTATATCGCATAGCTGTTCTAGAAAAATATCAGATCACGCTACCAAAAATACAAAGTATTATCGGGCAACTTAATCCAATTGAAGGAGCAAAAGAGTTTCTACAAGCATTAAAGATGAAAGGTTTTGAGATTAAAATCGTGTCAGACTGCTTTCATGAATTACTTGAAGGATTCTTGCAGCAGCTCGAAGTTCCAATGGATACCGTATATTGTCATCGTTTGCAGATTGATAGTGCAGGCTATGTTAATAAAGCACTATACAGTCGCCAACATGGTAAACATGAGATTATAGAAAAATATCCTTTATCATTGGGAAATAGTATAGCGATTGGCGACGCGTTTAATGATTTTACGATGCTAAGCGCAGCCACTCATGGATACTTATTCTCACCTTCAAAAGAAGTTGTAGAGAAAGCCTTACCTATGTTTAATATCGTAAATAGCTATCAGGAGATTATTGATTCTATTAAGGTGTGTCCTCAATCTGAACGAAAGAGCCTAAAAATGGCTAGATCTTGCCAAACTGCGTCAGACAGCTAGTCAAGATCTCGATATCATCTGAGCTACTTTCCTTGTTTGGCTGCAATTTATCTAATTTTAAGCCTTACAGTTTAAATGGTGACACGCCATAGTATTGACCGACTCTTATATATTTAAGCGTCAGTCTCCGTTTCACTATCTATATTGGCATCAATGTTAGCTTCAATATCGATCTGTGGTGCATCAACAGTCGTGACGACTCTAGATTCAACATACGGGCTGCTATATGCTGTGTCGATAGTGATTGGATAAATCTCTAAACGTTCCAATTCTGCTAATAAACCTTGGATAACTTCTTTTTTACGAGTGACAAATGTGGACGCAAAGCAGCGCCAGAATTTCCAGCCAGCACGCTCCAAAATACGCTGACGTTGCATATCGCTGTCCCATTTGTCAGGCCCATGATATCTATCACCGTCACATTCAATGGCTAGGCTGTTGTCGTTTTCACCTTCGACTACCATATCGATTCGGTAGGCACCTGCTTTAACCTGTGGAACCACTCGATAGCCTCTCTCCACCAGAAGATCAAAGACTTCCGTTTCAAAGGGAGACTCACATTTTTGACGCAAATCAGAGACTTCTTCTTCGTCTTGCATGAATGGTCCTTGAAAGTGTTTGATGAGTTCTGCTCGATAATGGTCAGCTTGGCTAAGCTCGTCTAGCTCAATACTACGTACTAAATACATTCTATCGCGCGCTCTTGAAGCAGCGACATTCATACGCTGGGCGAAAGTGTCTCTCGTTTGTGCATGAGCCGCTCCGGGTACTACTACCAATGACAAAAACATGATATCGCGCTCTTTACCTTGAAAGGTTCGGGCATCACCGCAAGCAATATCGAAAGCAGTCATTACCGCCTCATCTAGTTCTTTGTTGAGTATCTCCATAATGCTATGCGCTTGCTTATTACCTAGCAATGAGACAACACCGATGGTTTTACCTTTGTAGACTGGGTCAGAAACGATGAACTTGATTTCATCGACAATAAATCTGACTTCTGACGGGTTAATATCAGAGCCTTTTAACCGATAGCCATCGGTGATATAAATATCAATCAATGGAGGGTCTAAGCGCTCTGAAGGCTTGGCTTTACGCAAAGGTATCAGCTCATGGTTGTAAAACTCACGTTTTGAGAATTCAATGATAGGTGCCACACTACGGAAATGTTCTTTTAGCATGACGCTGCTATCGGCAAAAACGACTTTGAATAAGTCATATATTGAACGATCAGGTGACATCTGTGAGCGATAGACAGGGACTTGATTACTCAAGTATTGAGCCATCAAATTGCGAATTTTTTCGATATCGAGACCAACGCCTTCTGGTGACACTTGCTTATCGTCACCAACGATTAAAACCTTCTTTGCTCTCATGATTGCTGGCAACGCCGTTAAATCAGATTGAGATGCTTCATCGATGATAACCAAGTCAAAACTGCCAAACTCTGCTGGCAAGGATTCAGAAATACGATAATGCGGCATAATCCAACACGGGATAGCAGCACTTGCTCCCGCAGAGGCTTCGCGCGCTTCTCGGCGATAATAATGCGCGCCTTTACCTGTTCCTTTACCGATACGCATAATGGCAGAGCGGTATTTTTCTAAAGACGCTCTAACGTTTGGTGTCGCATTTTCTGCAACTTTTAGCCATGCTCTTTTGGTGATGGCTTCTTGATAGAGTCGTGCCAGATTTACTTCTAAATTGCCACGAGTTTTTGCCAGTTGAACTAACTCCTTGCGACCATCGATACTGTCGATAAAGCTTGTCAGTCTACCAATTCGCCAAATCTGCTGCCAGTTATCAGGCAGTAAGTCGTCAGGTTGCAAGTTATCTGATGCCAAGGTGTCTTGAGAATTATTATGAAGTTCAAAACGTAATTTTTTTGCCCAAAGTGGTGCACCGTTATCTTCAATGAGTTGGGTAACGTCAGCGACTGTCTGTAAGTCTGTTGCAAGGTTATTCACGCGTTGCAGCTCATTTAACAGCTCTTGATAGTCTGTTTGTAATTGTTCATCAGATAAATGCGGGTCACCAATATTTTGAGTGAAAAAGGCGATTATTTTTTCACTAATATTGCCTTCACCGTCAGCGAGGTTATTAAGTAATGTCTCTTTTAGTGTGAGACTTTCAGCCAGATTATGTCTCTTTAAATGTTGTTTAAGAACACTTTCAATCTCAGCCAAAATATCCGTGTCATACGATGCTGCAGAAATAACATCCCAATCTATGAATATAGTGCTTAACGCTTGCTTGATACTGTGCTGCAAGTTTTTACTAGCAATGATCTCATCATATAGATGAACGGCTGAATGTAACGCAGCCAGATTATTAGACGACACTTCAAATATTGGTAAGGACAGCTCATTTGATAAGGCATTCCAGCGAAGGATAAGCGCTTGAGCTTTTTTTCTAAACGCTATAAAGCTGGATATATATTGCCAGTCTTCTGTACTTGATGGTGCTGACGAGACTATCGTAATAGACTCAAGGCTTTTCTTTTCAGCAGACTTACCAAAAATACCAGCGAGACCAAATGGTTTTTTGCCTTCAGATAAATTTTTCACCGCGTCAACGAGCTCTGGATTTTTATCAAAATCATCAGTCATCGTAATAGGTTTGGTTAAATAAATAGTTCTCTCGTCAAAAAGCGCTTTGATTTCATCGTTTAGTATAGTGAGATGGCCGATAATATCTTGCTTAGTCTCATTAGCTAAATGCTGCTGAATATCTGTGGTCCAATTCTGACTAGCCGCTCCAATTTTTTGCAGTAAATCAATTAAACGAGATGTATTAGCAGTGGTTTCCTGAGCAATATCTAGCGTGCTAGCACTGTCATTGATTAAGCTTGGCAATTCTCCTTGTTGCTCAGCTGTTTGCGATTCATTGAGGTAACTTAAATCCTTATGAAGTTGCTTTATAACATTGGTAGGCGGTATGTCTGCAATAGCAGGAATCTTTTTATTAAAATAACTCAAGTCATTGCCGAGGTTTACTCTTGCGTCTTTTAGCGCTGTGATATCAGCATGAGTAAATCGAGGCTTAAAGTTCTCTTCTATACCCAACTTATCGGGAAAACTTTCGATAATCTGCCGGTTTTGAGCAACCTCAGTCGCGGCATCTATGGGCTTAATAGTTTCATTATCGATGGTGATATCATCAAGGTTTAACCGTGCCCAAGCCGTAATTTTATGATCAGTGCTGGCCAACTGTGCATGGATGGTATCGATTTGATTATCAAACATGAGGATGTCTTTTTTGTAGGCCTCGCGATTGATACTAGATACTTCGCTCGATATTTTTTTGATGGTATGTTCAAACTGCTTTAGACCTTCGTTTTCACTGGTCAGCAGGCTAACGGCGAGCGGGCGAATAGATTCAGGCAGTTGTCCTTGTAGTACCTTTAGCGCTGGGTCTTTCATCGACGTGACCAGTACCCGCTTGCCAAGTGCTAAGTAATGACAAATGACATTGGTAATAGTATGGGTTTTGCCTGTACCAGGTGGGCCTTGAACGACCACACCATCGTGAACATCCAACTGCTGTATGATTTGTACTTGTTCATCATTGAATGCTTTAGGGAAATATAGCTCAGCTGGCATGTCTGTATAATTTTCACTGCCGCTGACCATAGATAAACCACGATAAGCGGGTAGTATGATTTCTTTATTTTCTGTAGCAGGCTCGGTCAGCATTGCTATAAGCGCACTTGGTAAATGAAGGTCATCGCTATTTTCAAGCTGAATAGCGAACTTGTCTAAATCTTGCAAAAATATATTATTGCTTCTAGGACGCGCCATAATGACCCAAGTATCAGTGACGATTAGGTTGTTCTTCGCTTTAGGTATTTTTCGATCATCTGCACCAGTATGGTCTGGCTGATAAACGCCAGACGAGTCAAGCAAAGTAACGGCTGATTTTAAGATAGGCTCATAGCTACTTGGTAAAAAAGGACTTAATGACACATCCTCTGAATCATAAAACGCTTTGCTGTTTTTCAATAACTTGGCTAAACCTTGATTCTCATCCATGGAGAAAGGCTCAGTTTCAAGCGTAGGCACAGATAGGGTAGGCTTGATGAGTAACGCCATCGTTTTCTGATCTAAGGTGATTTCAACAGATTGTGTCAATAGGGGATACTTTATTTGTTTGCTACTTTGCTCATTGTCAGTGCTTTTTCGTAGGGCAATACCAACACCCCATACTAGCTCTAGCTGTGCATCAGCGAGATTGCCCTGAAGCTGTTGATTCAGCATGAATAGGCTGGAATACAGAGCAATACTTTGGCGAACGAGTTTCTCTTTTGCTAGCCAAGGTTGCCAAATATCTTTGAGGTACGTATTGAATTCATCTCGTACAGCGTCCCTTGCAGGAAAATCTCTTAAATAAATATTTGCCTGTAATGGTTCATCTAACTCTAATGTCTCATCCTGATGGTTATCCTCGACTTCAAATGGTGTGAATGCTTCTTCATGAGCGATAGCACCATCGTCTATTAAATTTTGTACATTGATTTTTTCTTGCAATAAAGGCTGATCGCCGCATTTTATTGGAAATATTAACCAATTTGCTAACAGTGAGCTGCTAGGTTTAGGTGCTGAGTTTTCACGTAAACGTTCTAGACGTAGCCAAACCTCTTCAGAGCTACCATCTATGATATTTAGGCTGATACCAGGCAGATTTAATACTTGCTCTTCTGTACAAGTGAAGTCACTGTGCTTCGTAAAGTCTTGAGTAGGCGCTTTTTTCATCAAAGCACACTGTTTAATGAATTCAATTTGAGAGGCCAATCTTTGTGCGTAAATACTCATTTATTAAATCTTCCAAATCATCAAAAATATTAGCGATTACTTCACTGAAAACACAAAGACCAAACTATAGCACAGAAATTAATGTCACTACTTAGAAGGTATTCATAGAAAAGTTGTCCAAAAAGATAGTTAAAAAGTTGATTAAAGTTGATTAAGGAAAGTGACGAGCCGGTGTGGTAATGATAGATTAATAATAGATGCAATTTCCACTGACTAAACTTTCTAAGCAACTTGCTACTCATGACTTTAAAGATGCCTTAATTCATTAGATATATTTTCGTATAACCCGTCAATGACCACTTAATTGCCACATTATTCCATTTAAAAATACTTATCTAGCGAATATATAACTAAAAGTATTAGATAACAAAAAAGTCCGTCAGATAAGGGTTTAAAATTTGTTCTAATGCGTTACTATTACCACCTAATTCTGTTAGACCCTCATATTTGATACTCTGTATTAACACCCTAAGAAAAGGATAGGTTATGCGCTATGAAGTGATCGTTATCGGTGCAGGTATGGTTGGCACCTCAGTTGCGTGGCATCTACAAAAAAATAGTTCACAAGTACTGATGTTAGATAAGAAATTACCAGGTTCAGAGACCTCGTATGGTAATGCTGGATTGATTCAGCGTGAAGCCATTCATACCCATCCTTTTCCTCGTCAATTGACTGAAATGATCAGAGTATTACCGAACCAAGGTACTGACATTCGCTATCGCATACCAGCGATTCTGCGTTACCATCAAGCGCTATTACAGTACTGGAAATATTCTGTACCTGCGACTGTCAAACAAATCGAATCAGAGTGGCAGACGCTGATCGCGCATTGTACCAGTGAGCATCAGACAATGATTTCAGCATCTGGTGCTGACGAGCTTATCACGCGTGATGGCTGGTTACAGTTGCATCGTTCTGAAGAGACGTTTAAAGAAGCACAAGCGTCAGCCATTGATGCTCGCAACCAAGGTGTTGAACATAATGTCCTAAACCTTGAAGAGCTAAAAGCAATGGAACCTAGCGCCAATTTTGAAGGTTTCGTTGGGGCGATTCATTGGAAAAACTCTTGGCAAGTATCGAACCCAAGCTCGCTGGTCAAAGCGTATGCGAAAAATTTCCAAGAGATGGGCGGCACGATCAAAGAAAGCGATGTCAAAGAAATCGTACAAGACGGCGAAGGTTGGAAAGTTATCACTGATAACGATACGTATTATAGTGATAAATTGGTCATCGCCGCGGGTCCTTGGTCGAACGACTTGATTAAACCGCTTGGTTATAATCTGCCATTGTTCCCAATGCGTGGTTATCATCAGCATTTCAAAGTGACGGAAAAAAACACCATCAATCACAGCATGTTCGATATGGACAAAGGCTTTGTGATGGGTCCAATGCAGCAAGGTATCCGTATCACGACTGGTGCTGAGATGACCACTATGGATGCGCCAAAGAATTTTGGCCAATTAAAAACCGTATTGAAGCTAGCTCGCAAAATCTTACCATTAGAAGACGCGGTAGAATCTGAAGCTTGGGCAGGATCACGTCCTTGTATGCCAGATATGAAGCCAGTTATTGGTCCTGCGGATAAGCATGACAAATTATGGTTTGCGTTTGGTCACAGTCATCAAGGTTTTACTTTAGGGCCTATGACAGGGCGTCTCGTTGAAGAGATGATTCATGACAAGCCATTATTGGTAGATGTTGCGCCATTTAGCGCCCAGCGTTTTTCGAAATAAAAGTGCATTTGATAGATTTAGCACAGACTTAAATCAATAATTTGAAGGGATATAAAATGATCAAAAAACTACACAGCACTCAACGCATGAGCAGAATTGTCGTCCACAACCAGACCGTATATTTATGTGGTCAAGTGGGCAATACAGAAGACGATATCAAAGCACAAACTTTGACGTGTTTAGAAAAGATCCAAACGCTGCTAGAAGAAGTCGGTAGCGATAAATCAAAATTACTATCAGTGACGGTTTGGATCAAAGACATGGCAGATTTTGCTGCTATGAATGAAGTCTATGATAAATGGTTTGAAGGCATTCAGCCTCCAGCCCGTGCTTGTGGCGAGTCAGCACTAGCACGTCCTGAGCTATTAGTTGAGATGATCGCTATCGCTGCTGAGTAGTAGACTGAACGTAATATTTGTATTAAACGAAAAGGACATGATAGCGATATCATGTCCTTTTTTATGTTGTGCTCAATATATGCACAGGCTTTAATGCTATGGTCGATAACCAGCATCCAAGACTATAGTCAATCCACTATAGTCAGTGAAAAGTAATATCGATACATCACGCAATGCTGATATCAATTTTTTTGCTTGCTTGCTTGCTTGCTTGCTGTGCCTGTGCAGGCAGAAGCTACAAAAAATTAATATCAGCAGTATCGCAGCGTTTTTGGGGTATTTTGACTATATAAAAGAGTGATAGTATTAACCTCGCTTGAAGTAATTACATCTACACTCGGTCGCCTTGTATTTCTTTTAAATTGAATGGACTGCATGCTTAACTATTCAGGGTTAATAAAAAACCCAAGCCTACAATTAGGCTTGGGTTTAATGTCTAATGATCTTTAAGCCTGCCATAAAGCATAATTGCTATGCTTTAAGTGTTTAAAAAGACTTATTTAGCGACTTTATCATCTTGGTTCAATTGTACGTATTTATCAAAGTTTTGTGCATAATCGGTTAAGTTGTCGCTTAGCATTTGGCGATACTGTTTGACGTAGAACTCAACGATATCGTCTTTTTCTTTGGCAAAATCATCACCCTTTACAAAGCCAATAGAAGCAACTGACGCGCTATAACGTGCGGCAGCATACAACAAAGACGCGCCTACTTGACCTGAATGAGCATCAGAACCCAACTGACTGTTGGCGATACCAATGATGGCATCGGCACGTTGATAAAACGCCTGCATTTCAGGGGTGATTTCAACGCTAGCATCAACATTGTTGTCTTGAATGTTGCTGTCTTGAGTGTTGCTGTCTTGAATATTGTCTTGAGACATAAGCGATTCCTAATAAGTATCGGTAATTTTGGATTTATAGAGACGGTCTGTTTGTAAGAGACTAAGGGACATAACGTGGTATTTTTACAAGCCTGCGTCTGCTTTTAAGATTTCAGCTTTGTCCGTTTTTTCCCACGTAAAGGCAGTTTCAGAGCCAGGACGACCAAAATGCCCAAACGTCGCAGTCTGCTGATACATAGGTTGCAATAAGTTCAGCATACGGGTAATGCCATAAGGGCGCAGATCAAAATGGGTACGAATCAGGCGAATGATCTCGTCATGGCTGATGTTGCTGGTACCAAAGGTGTTGACCGAGATAGATGTCGGTTCAGCGACCCCAATGGCATAGCTCACTTGCACTTCACAGCGGTCAGCCAGCCCAGCAGCGACGATGTTTTTGGCAACATAACGCACAGCATAAGCAGCGCTGCGATCTACTTTTGAAGGGTCTTTGCCACTAAAGGCACCGCCGCCATGACGTGCCATGCCGCCATAAGTATCAACGATGATTTTACGACCCGTCAATCCAGCGTCACCAACCGGCCCACCAATGACAAATTTGCCCGTGGGATTGATGTGGTAGCGTGTGCCAGCATGCAGTAGGTCTGCTGGCAATACTTGCTTGATGATAGATTCCATAATCGCTTCTTGCAAATCTGCTTGCGAGATACTGGGATCATGCTGGGTCGATAGGACGACAGCATCGATAGCAACGGGACGAGTGCCATCATATTTTAGGGTAACTTGCGCCTTGGCATCGGGACGCAACCATGGCAGATCGCCAGCGCGGCGTAGCTCAGACTGACGCTCCATCAAGCGATGAGCATATTCAATAGCGGCTGGCATCAATACTTCAGTCTCGTTGCTGGCGTAGCCAAACATCAAGCCTTGATCGCCTGCACCTTGCTCTTCAGGATCGCTACGATCGACACCTTGGGCAATTTCTGGAGATTGCTTACCCAGCATGTTAATAACCGCACACGTCTCGCCATCAAAACCCAAGTCAGAATGATGATAACCGATACCGTTGACAGTATCACGCACGATACGTTCGACGTCGATATTTGCCGTTGTGGTCACTTCACCAGCCAATATCACGGCACCTGTTTTAACCAAGGTTTCGCAGGCAACGCG
The DNA here is from genome assembly GCF_000247495.1 of Psychrobacter sp. PAMC 21119. Classification (NCBI taxonomy): domain Bacteria; kingdom Pseudomonadati; phylum Pseudomonadota; class Gammaproteobacteria; order Moraxellales; family Moraxellaceae; genus Psychrobacter; species Psychrobacter sp. PAMC 21119. Next base: position 27,145 of record NZ_AHVZ01000014.1, read on the forward strand.
GGCATGGAGATCTTCACGTAAGATGGCATCAAGAATAGCATCTGAGATTTGGTCAGCCATTTTATCAGGATGGCCTTCGCTCACAGATTCTGAGGTAAATAAGTTGTATTCACGCATAGTTGGATCGCTTAATGGCAAGGACTGTAATCTATAAACTCAGTCAGGATTAAATGTTAACGGAAAATAAGGCAAAATTGAATCAAAAATTATGACATTTTACCGTGAATCGAGTTAAAACTCTAGCGATGGATAGTATTATGAAGTAACTGGGCATGGATTGGATTAACCATGGTAAAAGTCATCAATATCGCTATTTTCTTGCCAGCGATATTCAGTATAGTTAGCGATCTGACGAGCCGTCTCTATGTCATGTCTGTCAGCGATAAAGCCAAGCGCCATATCCATGCCAGCACTAACCCCTGAAGAAGTATAAAACTTGCCATCGATGACCCAGCGCGCTTGCTCTACCCAATCAACTTTATCAGACTGCGTTATTACCCATTGCCATGAGAGCTTATTAGACGTTGCACGCTTACCATCCAAAACACCAGCTTTAGCCAATAATGCACTACCCGTACAAACGCTAAGCGCCCAATCAGCGTGTTCAACCAGTGTGGTAAGCGCCTGCAAAAACGGTCTATGATTGATCTGCTGGCGAGTACCCATTCCGCCAACCATCAATACAATATCAGTCTGATACGCCAATTCTGTGACAGCGACCGTTTGCATCGCAACGCCATGTTTACTGTGAATGATACCACCACTCAGCGAGGCAAATTGCAGACGATAATGCTCAGGCAAGCAGCCAAACATCTCGATAGGTCCAAACAGATCCAAGGTCTCAAAATCGTCAAATAGTAGGGCGGTTAGCGTATGCATTGGGCTTCCTCAATTCTAAATAAAGAGTGCTTGTAATTCTGAAAGCTGTAATTCTGAAAGCTACAGTCCTTAAAACTATAATCCTTAAAACTACAATTCCAAAAACTTGGCTTTGTCCTTAAACATACATTCGTCATAGACAGGACAAGCACCGCATTTGGGTGTACGAGCTTGGCAGGTATAGCGGCCATGCAAAATCAGATAATGATGCGCATCTACGATAAAGTCGTCTGGGATACGTTCGACCAGCTTTTTTTCAACGATTAACACGTTTTTGCCCGTGGCAAGGCCAGTACGATTGCCCACGCGAAAGATATGCGTATCGACTGCCATAGTTGGCTGCCCAAAAGCAGTATTTAAGACCACATTGGCGGTTTTGCGTCCAACGCCAGCGAGCGATTCTAAGTCCTTACGATTATCAGGGACGGTACTATCAAACTTCTCAATCAAATCTTGGCAGGTTTTAATGACGTTTTTAGCTTTGGCATTATATAAGCCAATATTTTTTATATAGGACTTTAAACCCTCTTCACCCAATGCCAAGATTGCTTCAGGGGTATTCGCCACTGGATATAATTTCTGGGTGGCAATATTGACACTCACATCCGTCGCTTGCGCAGATAAGATGACTGCAATCAATAGCTCAAAATTACTTTTATAATGTAATTCCGTCACTGGCTCATCAATCGTCGCTGCCAACTTTTCAAAGAATGGACGGACGTCACGATTGGGCATGCGCCGCGATGGTGGGGTATCGGCAGTTTTGTGCTTGACGGTTTTACTCATGGTATTTTTACCATTAATTAGTCTAGGGTCTGTTGAACATTTTTAACGTGAAGCCACTATATAACGCACGTATTTATAAAATGGTCATAGCTGCGCAAGTTCGGCTTGCAATGCGTCAAGATCCGTTTGTTTGCTCTCATTTGGACGAGCACTTAATTGTTTTTCTAGCTTTTTGATTTTACTGCGTAGCTTGGCTGCTGCAATGGTGTTTTTTGCTTGTGCTTCGCTGATATTCAGCGATTGACTGGCGGCATTACTCAGCTTTGCTTCTACCATGCTGACCACCGGTCTACTATTGCTGCTATCAGCAAGCTGCTCGGTGACGCGTCTAAGATGAGCATGATAGCGCTGCCTTAAGTCTTCTTGTTCTGCCTCGCGCTCAGAGATAGACAGCTCGCGCTCAATCGTGACCAAATCAATGCAATCAACTGGGCAAGGTGCGATACAAAGCTCACAGCCCGTGCACAAGTCCGTAAAGATAGTGTGCATGTGCTTGCCAGTACCAACGATAGCATCGACGGGGCAGGCGGGTATACATTTAGTACAGCCGATACAGTCATCTTCACGGATGACGGCGCGTACCTCGGTCGGTCGCGTCGATGTGGCGTCTATCGGCCACTGAGATGGCGCGGCTTTGAAGGTTGTTTCATCACTGTCAAGAGTCACGATTTGCGCAATAGCATCGGTAACAGGTTGACCGCCCGGCACACATTTATTATACGGCTCGTTATCTACTACAATAGCGGTAGCATAAGGCAGGCAACCGTCTGGATGTTCACACAGACCGCACTGCGTCTGCGGCAGACAGGCATCAATAAGGGCAATTTTTGCTTGCATATCAGCAGGCAATGTTTCGATATTCAAGGTATCGAACAGTATGGGTAGATTGATTAGACGAATATTACTACTGCTTTGCATTTAATTAAAAACCTTAACATCGGTCATCAAGACTGGCGTTATTAACATGGATAGAGACATTAAAGTGAGGCGCTTGTATTATAGTAGATAACCAATCTACTATAGTGCGATGCCTTGTTCATGGGCAATCTGGGCGATCAGCTCGTAGGCAATGCTGCCCTTAAACGGTATTTTGGGCAGATTAGAGAGGTCAAAAAAAATCGGCGTGTGACAGCTCATCTTCTTGTATTACAATATCGCCAGCCGCATAAGAAGCGCGAAAGCCAAGCATTAAATTAGAAGGAAATGGCCATGGCTGACTGCTGACATAGCGAATATCTGATAGGCTAATATTCACCTCTTCTGCTACTTCTCGCACTACCGCATGCTCTAGACTTTCACCCACTTCTACAAAACCTGCAATCAAGCCGTACATTAGGGGGCGCTTTTGTTCTCCATAGCGGTGATGATGGGCGAGCAGAATTTGCATTTCACCGGTTTGAGGGTTCGGTCGAGTGATAGCCGTGATGACGCAAGGCTGGACACGGGGGTATTGGCGTAATCGGCATACTGGACAGACCATGGCGCGCTCATCTGCTGTGGCATGAACGACTGGGGATGCGCAGCGACTACAAAACTGCGTATCTGTCTGCCAGCGTAACAGCTGTATGGCTTGGCTAATCTGAGCTGATAAGGCGGCAGGTAACTGCGTGATAAGCTGTCGATACGGCACAAAAGCGTTCCCGCTGCCCTCTGCAATAATAGGCAATGCGATATCATGCGCTACTGCATAATCATACGTGATGGCATTGGCTGCTTGCGCAGTGAAAGTGGCAGCGTCCTCGGTAGTTTTAGAATTAGACTCAGTCGCAACCAAACTCTCTGTACCATCATTGATACTATCATTAGCCTCAGACTGCCAGTGACTTGGTGCTAGGCTTTCGAGTAGTGCTACGTTGCCTATCTGATAGGTAGGCTGTAGCTCTTTGTCACTGTTACTGTCACTGTTATTTTACTGATATTGAACGGTGGTAGTTGGATGTGCAATGGCCACCAGCCATTGATCGTTTGATGGCAGAGTAAGGTATCATCACTAAATACAAAAAGCGCGAGTCATAAGCAGGTTTCCAAACGGTCTAAATCAAGTACGTAGCAAATGAGATACGAACTTGTTTAAAATAAAGTTTTAAATTACTCGTCAGCACAGATACCGCTAAAATCATTAAGCGGCAAGTAATTGGCTTAAGCTTCTTTGACCGACATTAAGCGCTTGTTTACTCACTGGACGGTTGTGCTCAAAACCATCTAAATGATGATCAACAGCCATAATAACGTCAGCGATATAAGCTAAGGTGCTGTCATCGATGCGATTGCCACTTTCGATACGTTGCTGTATATAGTTGGCCAATTGACTCAGCATACTGGCCGGTGTTAGCAGTTGTAAAAAGCGTACCGCGCCTGCTACTTGACGTAGCATTTCAGGTATGTTTTGAATGTTGAGCATATCGCGCTCAGGCTCAGATAAGTAATCGTTAATCGCTTGCTCGGCACTAGCAATGGCAGTACGACTTTCTTGTATTAAAGTATCATAAGCTGTATTGAGCTGATGCAACGAGATATGGGGGTTATTGAGTGGCAAGTAGATCGCCCCTGGGGTATGCATCTCAGCCATGGCGATAGTAGCGTTTTCAGCATGCATTAATGCCAATAGTAGATAATCAAAATCTTCAGGTGAGGGTGTGCGCCATTTGCTTACTGCATCTGCTGCTGCATTCAGGCTGGTCGCCGCATTTGACAGTCCCAACAAGCGTAATGCTGAACCCAGTACCGTCAACTGCTCGATAATTTGTGCTGTTTGCATATCAGCAGGATTGAGTGAATCACCGCGTGCATAGCTATCGACATCTTCTTTAATCGTATTGATTTGCGTTTGAATAATAGCGTTCAACGTATCCGTTAGCGCACGATTAGGACCGAATAAAAAGCGCTTCATTTGCTCGCGCTGTGGGCCTTCTAATTGATTGGACGCATATTGTTCACGCAGCAGTTTTGCTGCTTCGTTATCGCGCTGACAAGCAAAACTGACTAAATCAGCAAAACGCGTGTCCATGATGGGTAGATAGCTTTGGAACTGCTGCTCTAGATAAATGAGCGTATGCTTCTGGCTGAGGTTAAGTGGCAAAATGGTCGCAAGATCAGTGACCGCAGCAGTAGCGGCTTGCCAGAATAGACTGTTGCTATGAGCGGCTATCAACGCACATGCAGCACTCATGGCATCTAGATTTTGTTGAGCATCTTGGCTCACTACGCCATCTTGATTGAGCAGTGCAATCCCAAGACCACTACGATAGGCATAGGTCAGCAGCTCACTGTCGAGGTTAAGCTCGTGCAAGGGCTGAAAGTTTTTTTCAGGGTTGGCAATAATGACACTGCTACTACCAAATGTCGCAAAATAGTCTGCTTCGATAGGCGCGAGCTGTCCATGAGCATTAAGCTTATTAATGATAGGTAATAGCAAAGTTGGCTCTACTGACTCAGTCAATAGCACAAATTCCACATAACGATCCAGAGTCATGATGGCTTCTGACAGATCCATAATCAACGCAGTATCGTTATTATCACCACTGATATAAAGGCGCTGTAAGCCATTGACGATGGCGGTATTTAACACTTCTGCACCAACCAAAGAAATCAATTCAAAAATACAAGACAGCTGCTTTAGCACAGTAATAGAGTCTAATAATAAAGGAGATTGACTATTGTCATCGTTAAATTCGCTCAGATGAATCTCAGTGTCTTTAAGGGTGACGATAATTTCATCATGCAACAGATGTAGCGATGGCAGGTTAAAGTCAGTAACACTAAGCGTTGGGGCAGTTAATTTCATTTGTGTAGACTGGTTCATAGTTATTTTTCCATAACGTACTGATGAAAATAGCGATCATTTAGACGATGATTTAACAGGCGTTTATGAGTAACCGATAACGCTCATGATGATAATCAAAACTATACAGTATCCAAATGTCAGTATAAAAGGTTATTTAATCACATGCTATATGTTGGCTTTTAATTCAGAATATTCTTCGGCTAACTCGCTATACCAACTCTGATTGGCCGTCTCATCAGTGGGTGATGCTAGTAATAAAGAGGCCAAAATTGGCAAAGTGAGCATGCGCTGTCTGTCCACCGTCTGCTTGAGAGTCTTCTTCGATAGCGAGGGTGACTTGTCCACCAGTCATCGCCAGATAGACTTCGGCTAAAATCTCGGAGTCCAATAATGCTCCATGGAATGTACGGTCTTGTTTACCGACATCTAAGCGGCGCACGAGGGCATCTAGGGTGTTTTTTTGCCCTGGATATTGTTGCTTGGCCATGACTAGCGAGTCAGTGACTTTTACCCGTTGTGCAAAGTCATTCATCCCAACTTTAGCAAACTCCATATTTAAGAAGTTCATATCAAAGGTGGCATTATGAGCGATGATTTCGGCACCATCCATAAAGTCGTACAAGGACTGAGCAACTTGATCAAAGGTCGGTTTATCAGCCAAAAACGCTTCTGAGATACCATGAATACGAATAACTTCCTCATCCATACCGCGCTGCGGATTGATATAGACGTGTAGCTTTTCACCGGTAATTTACGCCCAACCATCTCAACGATGCCGACTTCGACGATACGATCGCCTTTTAGGGCATCAAGTCCTGTGGTCTCGGTATCCATAATCAGCTGACGATCAGATTGGTGACGGTTTACTGGCTTGGGTAGCAATGGCTTAAAATATGGATTGGCACGGCTGGTGTCACCGTCAAATTTTGGCTCATCAGTCGGCGTATCTGGATTGTCATTATTCATTATGGTGTCAGTCGTCATCGTCTGGGCTTCTGGCATGTCTGTGGTACTCATTGGTTTGCTAGCATTGTCATGGCTTTGTTCGTCTAATAGAGGGTTGTCGAATGCTTCATCATCGAGGGCCTCATAATCGAGCACTTCTTCGTCAAGCTCGTCATCCATATCAAGACCTAACGGATCATATTTTAGCCAGTCATCATTATTAGAGGCGCTTTGATTAGAGGTGTTTTGCGATTCATTAGGCATTATTGGCTCTTTTTTTTTAGCCATTTCTTGCGCATCTCTTGTCGATAAACCTTCACTGCTGGACGTCACGCCTAAGTTTGCCAGCTCGTCCGCTTTTTCATTACCTGCATGTCCAGCGTGACCCTTCACCCAATGCCAGTCAACGTCGCGCTGTTGGCATAACGCGTCTAATTGTTGCCAAAGGTCTTGATTGGCTAACGGGTTTTTTACTGGCTGTTTTCCAGCCTCGTTTTTTCCAGCCTTCAATCCATTCAGTAATGCCTTTTTTGACATAGCTGGAGTCTGTCCAAATCTCGAGATTGTGCTCATGCGGGCTAAGGGTCAATGCCTGTATCGCACCCATTAACTCCATGCGATTATTGGTGGTTTCTTTCGTGCCGCCATATAAATCCTGCGTGTGCCCATCACTAAAATATCAAGTGTGCGCCCCAACCACCAGCACCCGGATTGCCTTTACAGGCGCCATCAGTGTAGGCCACCGTGGTATTTGTTTTGGCGGCCAACGGATCAATCGCGTGGTCTTTATGGCTATGTGGCGTAGAAGTGCGATTGTCTGACATAAAAAATGTATGACCTAATAAGTGATTAACGTAGAATAGAATTAAGCGGTTTTTCGAGCGCCATCAAAACAGTGGTGGCGCATCATTCAAATGCGTTTGAGTATAACAAATCTATCGTTGATATGGGCAATCGTAATGCACAAAATCGCAAAACCACATATCATAATAGTACGCCTTCCGTTTTCTGTTAAAATAGGCAGAATTGTTATAAGGAAACGAGCCCCTGACGGCATGAGTATCAGACTACTAACATCCTAAAGTAGCGTGAATAGTCATTTAAAGGGCAGTTTCAGTGGCTACTTTTTCCTCATAACTCACGAACGGCACTGATTAACGACAGCTTTCTTCTTATCTTCCTAAAAGTTTTAATGCACGAATGCAGGATAACCCTATTATGTCCTTACGCTCAAACGTTTTTTATAAAAGATTGACGCTGTTGATGGTCAGTATCACTGCGAGTAGCGCGTTACTGTTGAGCGCTTGCAATGATACTAGCACCCAAGCCGATACCGACGTAGTTGAAGCGGCAGCAGATCTGTCTGTCTTTGAAGGCTGCTATACGGTCAGTCATGATGAGCCTGCGCAAATAAAAGTCAGTCAGCAGGGTGGCACATGGATGATGCAAATGAAAGAGCCGGCAAGTAGCGGGCGCGTCTGGGATGACGCCGAGCCGTTAGAAGTGCTCGAAAGTAGCGAGATACCCACGTTTTTCTCTATAGATCCTGATAATGTTGACGCTGTCATTGGCCGTCCCGATAGAGTGCTGGTACTGGCTCATGTGAAGCCTGTCTATGCCAATATCGATCCGCTACTGGACAGTGAGTATTTGTCGTATATTTATCGCGGTGCCAATACTATCTATCGCGTAGAGTGTGATGACGTTAATACTGATATTTTAGCCAATCCGCATGCCAATATTATTATTGATAATGTCGGTACAGGCAGCTAAGCATAGGTCATCGATTATAAACAATCTTTTGTTATAAGCAGTCTATTCTTATAAGTAGTCTTTTCTCATAAGTAGTTAAGTCATTAGAGTCAGGTAATATGAATTTTTTAGTTATGTGGTGTTGGGTGGATTTTCTTATGCGGCTGGTTGGGCGATAAGAACCTATGTATTAAACAAAAAACCTGAACCTGAGCAGCCTTACAATCTTAAGCATCCAGCTATCTTGGCGTATTTGGGCGGGTTCTTTATTGTTATGCTGATTGTCTCATGGCTCATCGGTCGCTACGTGCTTGGACATACCGCTATCGATTTCCCGTTCATCATTATAAACAGCCTCGTTGCGACCTTTGTGTATTCATTCGGTCTTAATCCCGAAAAAGCCCGTTATGATGTGCCGGATTGATAAAATTTTGAAAAAGTAAAATAGATAAAAATGTCGTTAATCTAGGGCGTGTTCTCATTTTAAAAATGGTCATAAAAATGAGATAAATTGCAGTCAAACGAGGAAAATAGCGCAAATAATATCGTGATATTGATCAGCTATTTGACGATGTTTGGCAAAATTTAGCCATTTTTAGCCCATTTAGATATAATCGCTTGAATTGAGGTCACGCCCCTAATACGAAGAAACGGTCAATGAATAGCTCATTGACCGTTTCTTTATTATTAATGTTAATTTAAAGCTATCACTACTTTTTGGACTCTTTGTTTGTGGCTTTTTTTTCGGTGTCCTTAGTCTTATCTTCTAGCTTTTTATCGGTCGGCTTTGAGGCAGCGTCTTTATTAGATTTTTCATCTTTAGAGGCTGTTTGTTGATCTTTCCAAGTCTTGTACTTGCGCAAATCTTTTTCCATGAGCTTAAGACAAAATTTCAGTACCAACGCATCATCGATTTGACCGATAAAGGGGATAAAATCCGGAATAATATCAATAGGATTTAGCACATAGAGCAGACCGACCACGCCCGCAGAAATGGTTTTGTAGGGAATGTTGCGATAGTTGCCTTGATAATAATCTTTAACTAAACTCATCAGCAGTAGCAAATCCTTGGTATAACGCTCAAGGCCGCGACCGTTTTCGAGCTGGTCGTTTAGCTTATCTTCTTTACCTAAAATGACCTTAATGCTGTCTATCAGGCTTTTATTGTCTTTCTCTTTGTCAGCCATACTTATATTCCTTATTTTTTATTAAAGACTATTGAACGCCCTTTACTATAACAAGAGTAGCGACTTCAACCAAATAAGACTGTGAGTGATTCTGTATCGTTTTGTTGACTATAGAAACGATAGATTGAGCTGAGCTAAACCATCTTAAGACGCGATATTGTCCAAACCTGCGCTATAATCCAGTGTTATGAGATGTTATAAAAACAAATATTTAACGTGTGCTAAAGATGTCTGTTCAATAGACCCGAACTGCATGGCATAAAAGGTAGAGTAATGACCAAGAAATTTTCTGAGCTGAATCGTCGTCAGTTTTTACGTCAAGTCGGAATCAGCGCAGGGGCAGGGCTGTTAGCGACCCAAAGCATCACTCAAGCGCTGGCTGCTAATACTACTGAGCAAAATAGCAGTACGCAACTGACCAAAGATGATCTGCCAACGGCGTTGATGGATGAGAGCCTGCCATCAGGACAAGCACAACAAGCAGCGCCCGAAACGTTGCAGGCGCAAACGAGTTGTATCACGCCAAATATTGAGACGCGGCTTTTTGCCAGCTCCAACGTCGGTGGTAGTGACGAGCGTAATGAATTGGCGTTAGATCGCATGGCTTGTGCGGGCTTCAAAGTCGACAATCCTACGGTTACCAAACGGCAGTATTTGCGCTTTGCAGGTACGGATTCGCAGCGCGCTAGTGATTTGCAAAATATCGCTACGGGTGCGATTAAAGCGCCTAAACTGCTACTTGGGGTACGCGGTGGCTATGGTGCTGTGCGTTTATTGCCGATGGTGGATTGGTCGACGCTTGGTCGTATTATGAAGGAGCGTGGCACGATACTGGCGGGCTTTAGTGATGTGACCGCGATTCAGTGTGCATTGCTGGCAAAGGGTGATATGAGCTCGCTTGCTGCCCCGATGCTTTATAGTGAGTTTGGCAAAACCAAACCCGACCAAGTCAGCTGTCGACAATTTGCGGAAGCATTAACCAATCCAAATCTGACTATCAATATACCAGATGCGTCTTTAACCAGTCCAAATTTACCGAGTATTCTGTCAAGTTCTGAGCCAAAAACGATAACGGGCACTATTTGGGGTGGCAATTTGAGTGTCGTATCGGCGCTGGCAGGCAGTGAGTATGTACCACGGATTGCTGGCGGTATCGTATTTTTAGAAGATGTCGGCGAGCAAGCCTATCGTATTGAGCGCATGCTGTATGATTTGTATTTGGCAGGTGTGTTTAAAGATCAGCAAGCCATCGTGTTTGGCGCGCTATCGGGCGCAGGTGAGGACAGCTATGACAAGCGTTATGATGTCGCCACCGTGATTCGTCAATTGCATAAGCTGACAGGGCTACCGATTTATAGCGGCATGCGCTTTGGTCATATTGGTCAAAAGCACAGCTTTCCACTGGGGGCGACGTGCCAGCTTAGCGCCAATACAGTCGATGGCTATCAGTTGGCATTTAGCGATTATCCTACTATTAAGTCCGATGCCATTCATGTTGAAGGCTTGTGGCAATAAAATTTAGCTTTATAGTCGAATCTAAATAAATCAGATACGTAACTATCAAGTCGCTCAATGAAAAGTTGTTTTTCTTGCGTGCTGTGCCTACGCCGACAGATGCTGCGAAAAACAACTTTTCGTCTCGCTGTATCGTTTTTATATCGAATTAATTATATAAAATTGTTGCTGTGATAAATTTGTTGCAGCAACGTATTACTTCTAAAAAATCTACTATAAAGTTAAATCGCCAAGCGTGAAAATTTATCCTGATACTCTTTCGGGGTCAGTTCAGTAGCGCGTTTAAAAAGCCTAGTGAATGAGGAAATATCATCATAGCCAACTTGCTCCGCTAACGATTTTATCGTCACATCGCCCAATTCCAGTAAGCGCTTGGCCTGCTCAATTCTCACCGCTTGAATATACTCAATCGGGCGCATCGCCACGCAGGATTGAAAGCGTCTGTTTAAGGTGCGCGGCGTGATATTTACCATGGCTGCCAAGCCGCTAACTTGAATAGATTGCTTGAAGTTTTCCTCGATAAACTCTTGTACTTGCTTAACCAGCTGATCTGAATGTGGTTTATGCAATGTCACATTGGTATAGCTGTTTTGATTGCCTCTTTTGCTATCAATAATCTGGGTTTTTGCCACTTGGGTAGAAATCTCACGCCCGCAGTACCGCTCAATTAATAGCAATCCCAAGTCATAAAAGGCGCTACCACCTGCCGCACAAAATATATTGCCTGATTGGTGTGCTAAATCACTTTTTGGCTGGTTCTTTGATGGATTCTTTGATTGAGTGACAAATTGATTTTCTTGCAAATCAACCAGTGGAAAATCTGCCTTAAACTTACTGGCATAGCCCCAATGGGTGGTCGCTACTTTGCCATCGAGCAAGCCTGCTTTTGCTAAAAAGAAAGCCCCGCTACAATTACTAGCGATATCCGCCTTGGTATTCGCCAGTCGCTTTATATGCGGAATTAACTCACTATTTTGGCTCAATACTTTATCGATTGAATCGCCAATGGTTGGAATTAATAGTAAGTCGCACTCTGTGACTTCCTGAATATCGCAATGCGCACGCATAATCAAACGATTGCTACATCTGATATCCGCGCCACCTAAGCTTGCAATCTGCACACTAAATCTAGGCTCTACTTCTTCATCCAAAAATCGTTGCCAGCTGACGCCAGTAAATGAAAATAAATCTAGCGCCCCAGCGAGCACACTGCCGAGCACGCCATCGAAGCCAACGATAATCACTTTAAACGGTTTGAAGTAGGGCAAAATTTGGCTTCCTTTAAGTGTATGCAAATTTATGGCTGATATTCACCAGCTGCACGATACGTAATTTGAAATTCACTCACTATAGGTTAGATGATATGTCTTATTTGACCATAATTATGTCATAAATGACAATATGGCAAGGCGTTAAATTAGATTAATATCAATGAATCACCAAATTTAATGAGTTAACGAGAATACTATGGCAGCAGATACGCTTATCAATGACTTTGAGTTACCGTTCCAACTATATGATGTATTGGGCACTGAACATTTAACCGAGCATCCGAAGTTCGCAGAACACAGCCGCGAAACCTTTGATGCGGTACTCGACACCGCCAATAAAATCGCGACCAATTTATTCTTGCCGCATAACCATGTAGCAGATAAAAACGAGCCACAGTTCGATGGGAAAAAAGTCAGCATGATAAGTGACGTAAAAGTCGCCTTTGATGCGTTTCGTGAGTCGGGCTTCATCGCTGGTCGTTATAGCTTTGATGATGGTGGCATGCAATTACCCGAAACGGTTATGACCGCAGTGGCAGGCTATTTTATGGCGGCCAACCCATCAACGACAGCTTATCCATTTTTGACCACGGCGGCGATTAATGTCATCTCACATTTCGCCAGCGATGAGATTAAAAATGCCTTTATGCCGCGTATGCTAACGGGTGAATTTACCGGCACAATGGCATTAACTGAGCCACATGCTGGCTCATCGCTTGCCGATATCAAAACCACTGCCGTCAAACAAGACAACGGCAGCTATCGCGTAAAAGGGAGCAAGATTTATATCTCAGCAGGCGATCACGAATTGTCTGACAATATTGTGCATTTGGTACTAGCCAAAGTGCCGGGCGGTCCTGGTGGTGTCAAAGGTATCTCTTTATTTGCCGTACCCAAGTATCGACTCAATGATGATTTATCGGTTGGCGAGCATAATGACGTCCATTTAACGGGTCTTATTCATAAGCTGGGTTATAGAGGCGCGACTTCTACAGCATTAAGCTTTGGCGATGCAGGCGAGTGCTATGGCTATCTTATCGGCGAAGAGCATTTCGGCTTGCGTTATATGTTTAAGATGATGAATGAAGCGCGCATCGCGGTTGGCTTTGGTGCAGCGATGATTGGCTATCGTGGTTATCAATACTCGCTCGATTATGCCAAAGACAGAACACAGGGCAGAATTGCACCGAATAACAAACCTGAAGATGCAGCAACAGCGATTATCCAGCATGGCGATGTGAAGCGTATGTTGCTTGCGCAAAAAGCCTATAGCGAGGGCGGCATATCACTGTGTTTATATGGCTCAAACCTGATTGACCGTATCAATACTTGTGAAGATGCAACACTAAAAGCTGAGCTATCAGAACTGCTGGATTTACTCACGCCAGTATTAAAAGCATGGCCCTCTGAATATGGTCCAAAGGCCAATGATTTAGGTATTCAAGTATTGGGCGGTGCAGGCTATACGCGTGAGTATCAAGCCGAGCAGTTTTGGCGTGACAATCGTCTTAATCCCATTCATGAAGGCACAAATGGTGTGCAAGCGTTAGATTTGTCATTCCGTAAGTTATGGCAAAACAAGGGTCTTGGTATTCAAATTCTAAAACGTGAAATTACCCAAGACTTAGAAAGCATTACCACGCCCGAGACTGCTAAACTTGCCGGTAAATTGATGCCTTATATGGGTCATCTGCATGAAGTATTGGTGCATTTAAGTAAAATCCTGCAAACAGAAAAAGCACTTACATTAACGGGTAACGCACAAGCACTAATGAATATTTTTGCCTCTATCGTGGTCAGCTGGATTTGGATTCGCCAAGCCAGTAAAGCTGAGCAATTGCTAAGCGAGACAACAGATATTGAAAAGCAGAATTTCTATCAAGGTAAAATCCAAGCGGCAAAGTACTTTATCGATTGGGAATTGCCGTTAATCAATCGCGATATCGAGCTGTTAAATAACGACAATGCGGTATGTACCAATATGCAAGCAGAATGGTTTTAAGGGATTGTTTGGAATGTTTTCAACATAAGAACATGCCTGAATAATACGACCAATGTGATGCTGGGATGAATTTTTCGAAGCCTCTGGAGTACAAAGCGCACAGCAAGCGAGAAAAATTTATCCCAGAAGAGCGCTTTTTAATATATTTGTCTTATTTTGAATAAACTCTTTTTAAGCAAACGATACCAATGGCTTTTTATAAAAATTTAAAGGAATAAATAATGACAACAATGAATAAGCAGTGGCGTTTAAAAGAAAGACCTGTTGGCGCACCGAGTGCGGAGACTTGGGATTATACTGAGTCAGAACTACCGACCATCACAGACGGTCAGTTACTGATAAAAATTGAATATATCTCGATGGATCCAGCGATGCGTGGCTGGTTAAACGACGCCAAATCTTATATCGAACCGGTACAAATTGGTGATGTCATGCGTGCGGGTACCGTGGGCGAAGTCATTGAAAGTAAGCATGAGAAGTTTGCCGTCGGCGATTATGTCTGTGGTCATAATGGCGTGCAGTCGTATGCGGTCAGTGATGGTACTGGGTTATACAAAGTCGATCCAAACCTTGCACCCTTATCTTATTACTTAGGCGTGCTCGGTATGCCGGGTATGACCGGTTACTTTGGCTTATTAAAAACAGGTGAGCCAAAAGCTGGCGAGACAGTCGTTGTTTCTGGTGCTGCGGGTGCAGTTGGTGGTTTGGTTGGACAGATTGCCAAACTAAAAGGCTGCCGAGTCGTTGGCATCGCGGGCGGTGCTGAGAAATGTAAATTCTTAGTCGATGAGCTAGGTTTTGATGCTGCGGTAGATTATAAAAATGAGGATGTCAAAAAAGGCTTAAAGCAAGCCTGTCCAAATGGAGTAGATGTCTTCTTTGACAACGTAGGCGGCGATATCTTAAATGACGTCCTTACTCAAATTAATCTACGCGCGCGTATCGTGATTTGCGGTGCGATCAGCCAATATAACAACACCACAGCGGTAAAAGGGCCGTCAAACTATCTATCGTTATTGGTCAATCGTGCCCGTATGGAAGGCATCGTTGTCTTTGATAATATTAAAGAGTATCCAATCGCGATGAAAGAGATTGCTGGCTGGATTCAGTCAGGTGATATGAAAGTAAAAGATCATATCGTTGAAGGTATCGAGACTTTCCCAGATACCCTGATGATGCTTTTTAAAGGTGAAAATTTCGGCAAACTGGTACTTAAGGTAGAGGGATAAATCATGACACTGAATACAAATGGAATTGCATCAGACGTAGCCAGTAACGTTTCTGGTAAACGTATTTTAATCACAGGCGGTGCATCTGGCATTGGTGCGGCAAGTGCGTTATTGCTAGCCAGTCGCGGTGCGAAAGTCGTGATCGGTGATATGGCCGAAGAGATGGGCGCAGCCGTTGCCAAGCAAGGTCAAGACGCTGGCAATAGTATCGTCTTTAAAAAGGTCGATGTGACGAGTGGCGACGAAGTGCGCGCATTATTTGTCTTTGCCATGGAAACGCTGGGTGGTCTTGATGTCGTGGTAAATAATGCGGGCATCGACCATCAGCCTGCACCGATGCATGAGCTAAGCGATGAGGACTTTGACCGTAATATTGCCGTTAATCTAAAAGGCGTCTGGCATTGCATGCGTGCGGCTGTTACTTGTATGGCAGCCAATGGTGGCGGTCACGTGATTAATGTGGCATCCATCGCAGGGCTGCGTTCTGCGCCGTTATTGTCAGCATATAGCGCCGCTAAACATGGCGTGATGGGACTGACCAAGTCTGCTGCTCATGAATATGCGCGCGTCAATATTCGCTTTAACGCCGTATGCCCAAGCTTTATTGACACCCCTATGGTGCAAAATACCATGGCGAAGATGGGCGAGCGCGCGCAAAAAGCAACAATTAATGCCAGCCCGCTACGCCGTTTAGGGACAGTTGATGAAGTGTCAGGTGCGATTGCATGGCTCGCGAGCGATGAAAGCAGCTTTATGAATGGTCATGCGTTTACCCTTGATGGTGGCATGTTGGCTTAATATTCAAATAACTGCTAAATCATTACGGTGTTAGCCTCGCTCGATGTACTATTCGTACTATCTACGCTCGGCTGCCTTGTAATGGATTTGCAGTTTTTTGACTATAATTTATTAAGTATTCACGATAAAAGACTGAATAGCTAATTCAAAACATAAGGAGTAATGATGAAAGATTTATTTGATTTAACAGGCAAGATTGCTTTGGTTACAGGTGCTAGTCGCGGTATTGGCGAATCTATCGCCCGTCTATTGGCATCAAGAGGCGCACACGTCATTGTCTCTAGTCGTAAAATTGATGCTTGCCAAGCAGTCGCTGATAGCATTGTCGCTGATGGTCACAAAGCCAGTGCCTTTGCCTGTCACGTGGGTGAGATGGATCAGATTGATGCTATTTTTGAGCATATCAAAAGTGAGTTCGGTCAAATCGATATTTTAGTCAATAATGCCGCTGCAAATCCTTATTACGGGCATATCTTAGATACGGACTTAGCCGCTTTTGATAAAACGGTTGAAGTCAATATTCGTGGTTATTTCTTTATGTCGACAGCTGCTGGTAAGATGATGCGCGAGCAGGGCGGCGGGGTTATCTTAAATACCGCTTCGGTCAATGGCTTGGTCGCAGGTGACAAGCAAGGTATCTATTCAATCACTAAAGCGGCTGTGATTAGCATGACCAAATCTTTTGCCAAAGAATGCGGCCCATTAAATATTCGTGTCAACGCGTTATTACCAGGTTTAACCGATACCAAATTTGCCTCAGCATTGACCACCAATGATAAAGTCTTAAAAATGGCGCTACATGCGATTCCATTAGGACGCGTGGCTAATCCTGACGAGATGGCTGGCACGGTATTGTACCTAGTGTCTGATGCGTCAAGTTATACGACGGGCGCAACGATAGTCGTTGATGGTGGCATGCTGGCTTAGTTAGCCGTTTGCCCTCTAAAAGTAGAGTCATTTCTAAAACCGTATGCTGATAAATGGCATACGGTTTTTTATTTGGTTATAGTAAGTACTAATATTTTAAGTAACAGTGTTTGAAATAATAGTGTTTGAAGTAATAGTGTTTGAAGTAATAGTATTTAAGGAAGGAGTAAAGCATGCAAGCATCTATTGTTAAAAAATTTCCCAATGTCAAAACATGGTTATTCGTTCCAGCCACTCGCATCGATAGAGTAGAGAAAGCCTTTGCCAGTGGGACAGATGCAGTGATTGTGGATTTAGAAGATGCGGTTGCTACAACGGACAAGGTGCAAGCTCGCAAAGATTTACAAGTCTATTATAATAGTCAGGATTATCAGCCGATTTGGGTACGCATCAATAAAGCAGGTAGCGAGGAGTTTTTCAAAGACGTGGTGTTATGTCAGCAAATGCCCAATCTGGCTGGCGTGTTACTAGCCAAAGCTGAGCAAGCATCAGATATTGAAAACGCTCATAACATGACTGGACTGCCCGTCATTGCATTAATAGAGACAGCGCTTGGTTTATATCAAATCGATAGTATGGCAAAATCCGCTGGACTGCTTGCATTTAGCTATGGGTTTTTAGATTTATGCAATGATTTACAGGTGCACGTAGGTACAGCGGCAGCAGATGTTATTGCCAATCAAATTCGTTATCAGCTTTTACTCACATCAAAAGTACATCAATTATTAGCGCCTATTGATACGGTTTATACCGATTTTAACGATGCTAAGGGGCTTGGGCAGCGAGTGCAATTATGGTCACAAATGGGCATGTCCGGAATGCTTTGTATCCATCCAAAGCAAGTAGCAACTGTTAAGCAATCTCTGCAACCGACTGACGCCGATATTGAGTTTGCAAGACGTGTGATAGAAGAATACGAGCGGAGCGGGCAGGCGATATTTAAAATAGATGGCGAGATGGTCGATGCGCCCGTGATTGAGCGCTGCCGTCAGTTGCTGAGTTCATAAGATGTTTTTTAATAAAATGTGCACTAACAGATTAAAACAGCAAAAAAGGCGCGGTACGACTGGCTTTTGATTTTGCGACTTCTGCTGGTGTGCCTTCTGCCACAATAAGACCGCCCTCATCACCAGCGCCTGGCCCAATATCGATAATCCAATCACTGTTACTAGCGACTTGCATGTCATGCTCAACCATAATCACAGTGTTACCAGCGTCAACGAGTCCGTTCAATTGTGTCATTAATAGCGACACGTCCGAAGGATGCAGGCCAGTTGTAGGTTCATCAAGGATATAAAGCGTGTCTCCTCGTTGTGTCCGTTGCAGTTCGGTGGCAAGCTTAATGCGCTGTGCTTCACCGCCCGAAAGCTCGGTTGCTGGCTGACCAAGTCGTAAGTAGCCAAGTCCGACTTTTAGCAACGCATCTAATGCTCGTAGGATGGGTGCTTCTTCTACAAAGAATTTATAAGCAGATTCGACAGTGAGATCGAGGATTTCAGCGATGTTTTTGTCTCGATAAGTAATCTCAAGGGTTTCATCATTGTAGCGTTGCCCATGGCACACTTGGCATGGCGAGTAAACGCTCGGCAGGAATAGCAGTTCGACACTCACAAAACCGACACCTTCGCAATTTGAGCAGCGGCCTTTCTTAACGTTAAAGGAGAATCGACCGGCATCGTAACGTCGCGCTTTTGCTTCTGGGGTTGCTGCAAATAACTTGCGCACATGATCGAACAGGCCGGTATAAGTAGCAAGGTTTGAGCGCGGCGTACGACCGATGGCTTTTTGATCGACGGTCACCAATCGACTTACGTGCTCCATACCATTAGCAATCTTACCGCTGGTCTGAGTTTCTAGCTCTTGCTCTAGTAAATCAGCTTCGCCAGTCGGCGCTTCGATGATTGTCTTCTGCCCTAATTCGCTATAAATGAGATCGACCAGCGCTTGACTGACTAGACTTGATTTGCCTGAACCTGATACGCCCGTCACCGTTGTCATCACCCCCAATGGAAACGCTACATCTAGCCTTTGCAAGTTGTTGCGTTCGATATTGACCAGCTGTAGCGAGGCTTTTGCTTTTCTTGGGGTATGCTCAACCGCCCCTTCAGTCTCAAAAAGATACTGCCCTGTGCGTGATTGCGCAACGTCCCGCAAGCCTGCTACAGGGCCACTGTAAATAACTTCGCCGCCATGGGTTCCAGCCTTTGGCCCCACATCGACAATCCAATCGGCGTGCCGAATCACGCTGACGTCATGCTCAACAATAAATAACGAGTTACCAGCCGCTGTCAGCTCATCCAATGCGCCCAATAGCGCTTGAGTATCGGCAGGATGTAATCCAGCAGACGGCTCATCAAGCACATAGACCACACCAAACAGTTTAGAGCGAATTTGGGTAGCGAGTCTTAGGCGTTGTAGTTCACCCGGAGACAAAGTAGGTGTAGTACGTTCAAGCGACAGATACCCTAAGCCTAGCGTGGTCAACGCCTCAACTCGAGACAGAATGTCATTGGCAATACGTTGAGCAACGATGGCCTTTTCTCGGTTTGGCATGTTGTCAGTTGGTTTGGTCTTGGCAGCATCCTGAAGTTTGAGCGCCATTTCGGTTAGGGTTAATTGAGACAGTTCACCAATATCAAGACCCGCAAATTTCACCGATAGCGATTCTTTTTTGAGTTTTTTGCCATGGCATTCTGGACATTCAGAGATTTGCATGAACTGGGAAACGCGCTTTTTGGTACGCGGACTTTGAGTGCTAGCAAAAGAGTGCAAGACGAAATTCTTAGCACTGGTAAACGTCCCTTTATAATTGGGTTTTTCACCTTTTTTAATAGCGTCGCGTACTTGTTCAACGTTGTACTCTGGATAAACTGGGACTTCTGGGGTGTCATCGGTAAAGAGAATCCAATCGCGGGTTTTTTGGGGCAGGGTATTCCACGGCTTATCGATATCGTAGCCCAGTGTGGTCAATATCCGGCTTAGGTTTTGCCCTTGCCACGCAGGTGGCCAAGCGGCAATGGCGCGTTCGCGAATGGTTTTGGTATTGTCAGGGACTAGCAATTCTTCTGTCACCTCAAACACGCGGCCAATACCGGAGCAAGTAGGACAAGCGCCATCTGGCGTATTTGGAGAAAACGCATCAGCGTAGAGTATGCCTTGACCAGCAGGGTATTCACCCGCTCGTGAGTAGAGCATGCGCAAACCATTTGAAATCGTCGTCACGCTACCGACCGATGAGCGCACAGACGGCGTACCTCGTTGTTGTTGCAGGGCGACGGCGGGTGGTAAGCCTTCTATCGAATCGACGTCAGGCTGATCCACTTGATCGATTAAGCGTCTGGCATAAGGCGATACTGAGTCAAGATAGCGATGTTGTGACTCAGCAAAAAGAGTACCGAATGCCAGCGAAGATTTGCCTGAGCCTGATATACCCGTGAATACCACAAGGGCATTACGCGGCAAATCAACATCGACGTTTTTTAGATTGTGAACCCTTGCGCCTCTGACTTGGATGCTGTGAGCAGGGTCGCAAGCGATATTTTTAGTGGCATTGTCATCAACTTTTGCAGTGGGTTTTACTTTTTTATTTTTAGTGGTCATAAAACAGTTATTCCTATCAAATCGTATTTTTAGCTTTATTTTGAAAAAGACGGGTAAAGTTTTGGCCAAGAAACTGCTTGCTAAATAGTTAGCTAATTAAGCAATGTCTTGGCTTAAGCAGTATTTTGGCAATCTAAAACCATCCTAGCATGTCAATATCGAATCCTTAGATAGGCTTACGCTTTATAGACAGATGACAGACATAGCAATGCCAAACAATAACATTTATGAGGTTTCATCTCTGAATTTCAGCTTATAAGTTTTGAAAAACTGCTTTTAAGACATACGGATTTTTGGAGTGGTGAGCTGGCAAGTGGCGAGGTAGCTGATAATGGTTTATCATTAATCATAACTATCAATTATCTATAAAAGCATCCTATGATTTTTATCAGCAATACCATTAGTTTAAATGACAGTGACGTAGAGATTAGCGCCATACGTGCGCAAGGCGCAGGCGGGCAAAACGTCAATAAAGTCTCTTCTGCGATTCATCTGCGTTTTGATATCCATGCCTCAAGCTTGAGTGATGTAAATAAGCAGCGTTTGCTTGATAGTAAAGACAGCCGAATTACCAAAGAAGGCGTGCTCATTATTAAGGCGCAGCAATTTCGTACCCAAGAACGTAACAAAATTGATGCGTTTGAACGCTTACAAAGCTTTATCACCAAAGCTACTTACGTCAATAAAACACGCAGGCCGACCAAACCGAGCAGAAATGCTAAGCGTAAACGTGTCGATCAAAAAACTCAGCGCGGTAAAACAAAAGTATTACGCGGTAAGGTGGATTTTTAGATAGACTGATTTGAAGGTGGATTTTAACAATTAACCAAAAAGCAAAATGCCAGCCCATCTAAGTGGCTGGCATTTTTTTGTGCGCTGAATGAACTTTGGTTAATCTGCCCTTAGCTAACCAAGTTTTCTGCTTAACTCAGGAAAGCGCTTTATCATAAATAGCATCAGTAGCAATGCCATAACCGCGATAGCCGCCCCTACATATCCCACGCTCGATAGTGAAATATGCGTCACTGCATAGCCTCCGAACAGTGCGCCCGTCCCAATGCCTAAATTGATAATCCCTGAAAACATCGACATCAGCATGTCTTGTGCATTGACATCGACCATGATGACCTTGGCTTGCATGGAGATAATCAGCAGCATGAGCGCCGCGCCCCAGAGTAGGGCAATCAAGCTGAGCGCCCATATTGAGGTCACCGCAAACAACAGCGTGAGCATAGATAGTAATATCAATATCGTCGATATCAGCATTAATCTGGTATTGAATTTATCACCCCAACGACTGAATATCACACTACCCGCAATCCCTGCGACACCGAACAATAGCAGCACAATAGTCGCAGCGTTTTCGCTGATTGAGCCGACTTGACGCATAAAAGGCTCGATATACGAGTAAGCCGTATAGTGCGCGGTAAAGACCAGTAAAATTAGCAGATATAGGCAGACCAATAAGGGGTTTTTGAGTAATTCTGGAATCTTTCTAAAAGACCCTTCAAACATACTAGGCAGCGTGGGCAACAGTCTCATTTGCAGAATGAATACGATAAGGGCAAGCCCACCAATACCACCAAAAGTCGCGCGCCAGCCAAACCATTGACCGACCACGCGTCCTAAAGGCACACCCAACACCATCGCTAATGACGTACCAGTCGCAAGCACGCTAAGCGCCAGCGCCTTTTTGCCCTCCGGTGCCACACGTATCGCAATCGCTGCGGTGATGGACCAAAATATCGCATGCGTGAGCGCAATGCCAACTCGGCTGATGAGCAGCACTTCAAAGCTCCACGCAAATACTGACAACACATGGCTGGCAATAAACACCGCAAACAAGGCCAACAGCAAACGCTTGCGCTCAAAGCGACTGGTCAGCAGCATCAATGGCAATGACATGGCCGCGACAATCCACGCATACAGCGTCAACATCCAGCCCGTTTCTGCTGTAGTAATAGCAAAGTCTTGCGCAATGTCACTTAATAACGCAACGGGAACGAATTCGGTGGTATTCATGATAAAGGCGCTAACCCCCATCAAAAATACTTGAAAATACTGAGTCCGGCGAGCGTCTGCGCTCACCTCAATGTTAGGTTTCATAAGATCCAATACAAATAAAGAAGGCGCTAACGGTGAAAGTTAGCTTAAAGTGATTTATTCGCTTAAAAATAAGGGTAAAAATACATCGCAATGATGAAAAGAAGGCAGGCAAGATAGCAAGTCAGTCGCCGTAGTTAAAGTAATTATTTGATAATGAGCGTCGGTATTCACAAAATGAATAGGATATGACATTAGTTTTTGACATTAGCCTCTAGGAAGTCGACACTGACTGCCGACAACATACTGGCAGTGAAATAATGCTTTTATCAATAGAAGCATGCTCAAGTAGACTGATACAATAATCAAGGCGAATCAGCGCTTAAATAATGATGGCTACCTATTCTCTCATGCTATTTGAGCGTGCACGAATAGGTAGTCATCTCTGTATGAATTATCCCTGTTTTTACATTTTAATAGGGCGTGTCCTCATACCAAAAATAAAAGAAAAACAAACTATGAAAACCGAAACCAATAAGCCGCTTGCTTTTAGAAAGTATCCATCGACGACTGCTCTACAGTGTTTCGAAACGGCTGCACGGCATCTGAGCTTTACCAATGCCGCGCAAGAGATGCATATGACACAAAGCGCCATCAGTAAGCAGGTCGCTCAGCTAGAGGAGATGTTAAAAATCTCACTCTTCTATCGTACACCGCACCGCATTTCATTGACACCAGCTGGCAAGACTTATTATCTTGAGGTGTTGGAAATCCTCAAACATATCGAGGTGGCAACCACCAGTTTGATGTCGCATAGTGACAATGTAGAAGTGCTTAAGATTGCCTCACACCCAACCTTTTGTTCTCGCTGGTTGTTACCTGCGCTCAGTGGCTTTAGCCAAGCCCATCCATTGATTAATTTAGATATAAAAGAGCAAGTTGGGCCATTTTTTACTGAAGACCAAAACGTCGATATTGCCTTTTTATATGGCGATGGCATTTGGGGCGGGATGGAAGCGATTAAGCTGTTTGACGAGTATTGTGTGGCGGTATGCCAACCTGAATACTTGCATGATAAAAATCCTTGTACGAGCAATATAGATAACTGTACGTTGCTACAGTTGAGCTCGCGCCCAAGTGCTTGGTATGAGTATTTCAAGCAGCAAGGCATTAGTATCGATGGAACGTTTATCGGCCCACGGTTTGATACTTTTCATGCATGTATTGCTGCCGCTTTGCTCGGCTATGGTATTGCACTTGTACCACTGCGTTTGGTCGCTCCTGAATTGCAGTCAGGGACGCTGGTGACGGCATGGCGCTATGCGGCAAAAGGACGGGGGTCTTATTATATAACTTATCCTTTGTCTTTAGGCAGATCGCATAAGGTAAAAGTTATTTTAGAATGGGTGTCAGCGTATCTTGAAACCTCAAATCAACACGAGCTGATGCTAGGGCATGTCCTCAATTCAATCGATATAGTGGATTCACTTTAAAACAGATACAGTACAACTGGGATGCATTTTTCGTAACCTTTGTGATAGCAGCAAGCAATGGTTAAATAATTGTAATTTTTAACGCGCCTTAAGATTGTTTTTTGGTTGGCAATGACGAAAAGGAATGCCAGCACAACTATTATTCGTTTGCTGAATCGGTACGGTTTTGCTGAAATAAGCATCACACTCAAGGAAGATGAGAGATGCTTAATGGATACGCACTATAACGTTACAGACGCTTTTACGATGGTGCATCCTGTGACCCTCACCAAAGGCAAAAATGCCAAAGTTTGGGACAGTTATGACCGCAGCTACATCGACTTTGTCGGCGGTATCGGGGTTTTAAATTTTGGTCATTGTCATCCTCATATCGTCTCCGCGATTATCAATCAAGCCCAATCACTTATTCATTATGCCTACAATGCGGCTGCCCATCAGCCGTATCAAACCTTTATGCCACGGCTTTGTGAGCTGATTCCAATCAGTGGCGAGCTATCAGGTATGTTGACTAACTGCGGCGCAGAAGCCACCGAAAATGCCATAAAAATTGCCCGCCTAAAAACAGGTCGTGTGGGTGTCATTGCTTTTGATGGTGGCTTTCATGGGCGCACGCTGGCTGCGGTCAATCTAAATGGTAAAGTCGCGCCTTATAAGCGGGGGCTTGGACCATTGGCAGGTGGCGTTTACCACATTCCTTTTCCTAGTCCAGATAATGAAGTAAGCGATCAGCAGGCTATCGATGCGCTTGAACGTCTATTTGCTGTAGAAACGGATGTCGATAATATCGGTGCCATCATCGTAGAGCCAGTACAAGGCGAGGGTGGCTTTCAATTAATGTCACCCACGTTTGCTCAGTATCTGCGCCAGTTTTGTGATGAGCACGGCATTTTGCTTATTATGGATGAGATTCAATCGGGCTACGGTCGTACGGGCACACCATTTGCCTTTACACATTTAGGGATTGAGCCTGACATGATATTGCTAGGCAAAAGTATCGCAGGTGGGTTGCCGTTAGGCGCAGTGATCGGCAAAGCCAGCATAATGAATGGCTTGCCTAAAGGTAGTCTAGGCGGCACTTATTCGGGTAATCCGGTCGCGTGTGCTGCCGCCAATGCGACGTTAGATATTATGCAAGACGATGCGGTGTGGGAGTCTGCCAGACATTATGCCCACACCATTGAGCAGACGGTGAACCAATGGCAGCAAGAGGGTGTATCACCTTGGCTGTTTGGCCTCACTGGTATCGGTGCGATGCGCGGTATCGAGCTGCGACATCCTGAACATGATGTCGATCCAAGCGTGATGACGTATGTGTTAACGCAAGCGCGCGAGCGTGGTCTGCTGTTGATGCCTAGCGGTAAATATCGCCACATTATTCGCCTGCTACCGCCACTAACAATCGAGCCTGAAACCCTGCAAGCCGGTCTTAATGTTTTAAAAGAAGTGTTAAGTACGATTCCTGATAATAGGCTCTGATGAAATGGCAACGATATAATTTAATGGCAACGACATAGTTTTTTGTCGGACTAGCTTAGGGCGTGTCATCAATTAGCACATGAATACATTTAGTGGTCTTAAAATGGCTAAATTTAGCCAAACATCGTCAGAAATCTTGTCAATATGTTCATATTTACGGCAATTTCTTCCTTGTTTGGCTGCAATTTTCCTCATTTTAAGTCTCACAATCTAAATGATGACACGCCCTAGTTAATAAGTTAAGAGTAATAAAAATTTCTAAGATTTTAATAAGGATATTTATCTGTGAATCACACATTTATCAGCAGCGATGCTATTCGTCACGAGTTTTCTATGGCGATGTCAGCCATGTACCAAACCGAGGTTCCGCTATATGGTGACTTGCTAGATTTAGTCGCTGAGGTGAATACTGAGGTGCTAACCAAGCACTCTGATATTAAGGAGCAGCTGGAGCACACCGGAGAGATTGATAGACTCAGTATGGAGCGCCACGGGGCGATTAGATTGGGCACAGCGCACGAGCTTAGTATGATGCGCAGGCTCTTTGCTGTCATGGGTATGCACCCTGTTGGTTATTATGATTTAGCGCCTGCTGGCGTGCCCGTGCATTCTACGGCTTTTCGAGCGATTGACGCGCAAGCCTTAAATCAAAGCCCGTTTCGAGTCTTCACTTCTTTATTGCGTCTAGACTTAATTGATAATGACGCACTAAAACAAGAAGCATCAAACGCATTAGCCAACCGCAATATCTTTACCGATACGGTCGTCAGCCTGATTGAGCGCTTTGAAAAGCAGGGCGGTTTGACCTCAGAGGAAGGTGAGCAGTTTATCAAAGAAGCTTTAGAGACCTTTCGCTGGCATGATAAAACGCCAGTCTCAAAAGAGCTATATCAGCGCTTATTAGCACAGCATGGTCTCATTGCTGATGTCGTCGGCTTTAAAGGCCCACATATCAATCATTTAACCCCTAGAACACTAGATATAGATACTGTACAGCAAGGTATGCAGGCAAAAGGCATGCCACCAAAAGCGATTATCGAAGGACCACCAAAACGGGATTGTCCGATTTTATTAAGACAGACGAGCTTTAAGGCATTAGAGGAAGCGGTTAGTTTTAAAAACTCAGAGGGTGAGTATGAACAGGGTCATCATACGGCACGGTTTGGTGAGATTGAGCAGCGCGGTGTGGCATTAACGCCAAAAGGTAGAGCGCTATATGAAAAGCTACTTAGTCAAGCACGCCATCAATTAGGAGCTACTCCAAATGAGGGTAATGCAGCTCAATACAATCGAATTTTAGCCGAGGTATTTACCGCTTTCCCTGATGATTACCAGACGATGCATGATAAGGAATTTGCTTATTTTTATTATCAACCAGTCGATAGTACTGCGGATATCAACAATGATATGTCTAATCTAGAAATGGTTAATTCAAGACAAGCAGTAAATGCTCTGATTAACCAAGGTGCTATCCGTATTGAGCCTATCGTCTATGAAGATTTTTTGCCAGTCAGTGCGGCTGGTATTTTTCAGTCCAATCTTCAGCAGGACAAGCAAAGCAATTATGATGGCAAATCAAACCAACAGGAGTTCGAGCAAGCCCTTGGTACCAATGTTTATGATGAGCTTGCTTTGTATGAAGATATACAGAATAGAAGCTTGGAAAAATGCCTAATTTCTTTAGGAAACGGTAGGTAAAAGACAAGAACAGTCATCTTATTTGTTCACCATTCCAAAATGGAATGAGGGTAAGAAAATTATTATTTTGCAAGTTAAAGTATTGCAAGGTAGCTTAAAGGTCGACCAAAGAGATTATAAATTACTATACAAAGGATTGAATATGATTAAGCAATACATGTCAGCCATGGGTGTCAAAGAAGAACAATATCAACATGGCGATTTTGAAGTCAATACGCCTATCGATGGGACGGTTATCAGCAAGATAACCTTAGATAGCGTTGATGAGGTCAATAAGAAAATCCAAAACGCCCAAGCAGCATTTAAGGAATGGCGTGTCGTTCCTGCCCCCAAGCGCGGCGAATTGATTCGTCTGCTGGGCGAAGTGCTGCGTGAGCATAAAGAAGACTTGGGCATGCTCGTATCATTCGAAGCTGGGAAAATCAAACAAGAAGGCCTAGGTGAAGTGCAAGAAATGATCGATATTTGCGATTTCGCTGTCGGCGTTTCACGTCAGCTATATGGCTTGACGATTGCTTCAGAGCGCCCAGGTCATCACATGCGTGAGACGTGGCATCCGCTTGGTGTCATCGGTGTCATCTCCGCTTTTAACTTCCCTGTAGCGGTATGGTCTTGGAATACAGCGCTTGCCATCGTTTGTGGTAACCCTGTCATTTGGAAGCCATCAGAAAAAGCTCCTTTGGTTGCTTTGGCGTGTCAAGCCATGTTCGAAAAAGCCTTGGCAAAGTTCGGTGATGCACCAGATCATTTGTCCCAAGTGATATTAGGTAAGACGGATATCGGTAATGCCTTGGTCGAAAACAAAGAAATTGCCTTGGTCAGTGCGACTGGCAGTACACGCATGGGCAGAATTGTCGGGCCTAAAGTCGCTGAGCGTTTTGGTAAATGCTTGCTTGAGCTTGGTGGCAACAACGCAATGATTTTGGCACCGACTGCCGACTTAGACCTTGCGCTACGTGGCATTATATTTTCAGCGGTTGGTACAGCGGGTCAGCGTTGCACCACATTACGCCGCCTCTTCGTCCACGAATCTGTCAAAGACGATATCTTACCACGCATCAAATCAGCTTACGGAACCGTCAGCATTGGTCATCCTCTCGAAGGCAATTTGGTCGGCCCATTGATTGATGAAGACAGCTTTAATAACATGCAATCGACCTTGAATAAGGCTCGTGAAGCGGGTGGGATAGTGACAGGCGGGGAACGCGTACTAGCAGATAAATACCCTGATGCCTATTATGTCACGCCTGCCATTGTCGAGTTTGATGAGCAAAATGACGTTGCTAGAAGTGAGACGTTTGCGCCTATTTTATATGTCATGACCTATAAAGACTTTGATGAGGCAATCGAGATGCAAAACGATGTGCCACAAGGATTATCGTCATGTATTTTTACCAATGACTTGCGTGAAGCGGAGACTTTCCTCAGTGATCGCGGTAGTGATTGCGGCATCGCTAACGTCAATATCGGCACTAGTGGCGCTGAAATTGGTGGTGCATTTGGTGGCGAAAAAGAAACAGGCGGTGGACGTGAGTCAGGGTCAGACGCATGGAAAGCTTATATGCGTCGCCAAACCAACACCATCAACTATTCAACAGAGCTACCACTTGCCCAAGGCATTAGTTTTGGTTGATATGAAGATGTATGAACACTCAGGGTGATTGATTGTTCATATATAAATGGTTAAGCACAAATGACTCATCATAAGTGGTCAAAAATAAGGTGTTCAGCGTGAACTGCCAAGCATATTTTATATATGTTTGGCACACCAAAAACTATAAGCAATCAAGGATTGGTTGTAATGACCATTGACGACTACTAAGGAAGGTAGAATTATCATGATCGATGACAAACCGCATGACCCCGCTGATGATGGCTACGGTCCGTCTTCTAGCTTCTTACTTGATATTGCCCCTCTCGTATTGACTGCCATGATTCTTATGGTGCAGTTTTTCATATTTAAAGACTTTACCCCGCACATTCCATTAGCCTGTGGCATCTTAATCACTGGCTTATTTATGAAGATGCGTGGCCGTGACTGGCAGGGTATGGAGGAGCGGTTTTTAAAAGTTATTAAAATCGGCTTGCCGGCGATGATTATTCTGATGGGTGTCGGTATGCTCATTGGTTCATGGATTATTGCAGGGACGGTGCCGACCATTCTTTACTATGGATTCAGTATTTTTTCTCCTTCCTCCTTTTTATTTTCAGTTTGTATTATTTGTGCCATTATTTCTGTTGCCACTGGTACCTCATGGGGTACGGTCGGTACAGTCGGGCTAGCGATGATGGGCATTGGTATGGGACTTGGTATTCCAGCGCATTTTACAGGCGGTGCTATCGTCTCGGGTGCTTTTTTTGGGGACAAAATGTCGCCATTGTCAGATACCACTAACCTGACACCTGCGGCAGCGGGCGTGGAGCTTTGGGACCATATCAAAGGTATGCTACCAACGACTGTCCCAGCCATGGTTACTGCCTTAGCGCTTTATGCATGGATTGGCATGGGTTATGGCGATGACAGTATTGATTTATCTTCTATCCAAGCCTTACAAACCAATTTGGCTGACAATTACAATTTAAGTGTCATTACTTTATTCCCTGCGCTTGTAGTCGTGATTGCCGCTGTGATGAAAATGCCAGCTATACCAACTGTTTTGGGCGGTGTTGTCGTGGCATCAGTTATTGCGTTTTTTATGCAAGGCGTTGGGGTCAGTGATATTTTTAACGTTTTACAAAACGGCTTTGTCAGTGAAACGGGCTTTGAAGTGGTTGATAAATTGCTATCAAAAGGCGGCGTCATGTCAATGACATGGGTCATTACCTTGACCATCTTTGCACTCGCTTTTGTCGGCTCGCTTGAACACTACGGCACCTTAAAAGCCATTATGGCGAAAATAGACAAGGCAGTAAAATCGCGTATCGGCTTGATTTTGACGACTTATGCCAGCGTCCTTGGTGTCGGTACTTTAATCGGTGACGTTTATACAACGTTGGTGCTGCCAGGGCGTTTATTAAAAGACAAATATAAAGAAATGGGCTATAAGCGCACGACACTCACGCGCTCTATTGAAGACAGTGGCACGCTGTTGTCACCGCTGATTCCTTGGAACATGGGCGGTAGCTTTGTTGCTGCAACCCTTGGTATAGCGACACTGACTTATGCACCTTTTGCTTTTGCTTGCTGGTTGTCGCCTTTGTTTGGCTTGTTATGGGCGTTCCTTGATAAATTTATACCGCGTGAAGAGCCTTCGATAGAAAAGCTCGACACGGCTACTTCAACGTCAATTAGTGACGTGTGACACGAAGGGAGTATGAGATGTTACAAGAGCAATGTTTATGGAACATGACTGCCCCCAATATTGAGTCCTATATTCAGATGAGTAGCGACACTCAAGCGACCATTTGTATCATTGGTGGCGGTTATACCGGGCTATCGGCTGCGATTCATTTGGCCGAAAAAGGCGTCAAGGTTATCTTACTTGAGAGCCAAACGATTGGTAGTGGCGGTTCAGGGAAAAGCGTTGGGCTGGTGAATGCAGGGACATGGGCACGCCCTGATGACTTAAATATTGCGCTAGGTGAAGCGGCAGGTGAGCGTCTGACAGAAGCGCTTGGACAAGCACCAAGTTTAGTATTTGACCTAATCAAACGTTATAATATCGACGCGCAAGCCACCCAAGCCGGTAACATCCATATGGCACATAATGCCAAAGGCGAAGTCGATGTCGATGTCAGATACGAGCAGTTGAGCCGTCGCGGTGCGAATGTTGAGGTGTTAACTGGCAGCAAATGCCATGAATATTGCGGCACCAAAAGTATCAATAAAGCACTACTAGATCATCGTGCGGGCACCATAAACCCGCTGGCTTATGTCAGAGGACTCGCAAAAGTCGCGACCAGTCTCGGCGTAATCATCTACGAGCATTCCGCTGTCGAGGCGCTGGAGAAAGTAGACGGTCATTGGTACACAAGAACTCCCAAAGCTCGGGTCAAGTCTGAGCGCGTCATTATTGCGACCAATGCCTACACCGAAGGCGAATGGACAGAAATTGCTAAGACTTTTTATCTCGTCGCTTATTATCAGATCGCTTCTGAGCCGCTCAGTGGAGCAGTAGCAGATCGTATCTTACCTTACAAAACAGGGGCATGGGATACGCGCTTGGCATTATCGAGCTTTCGCCGTGACAAGGATGATCGCTTGTTATTGGGAACGGTGGGTGGCAGGCAACTTAAACCAAAATCCTTCTATCAGTCATGGGCGAACGCTGTGCAAAAAAGCTATTATCCTGATTTGCCAGCATTTAACTGGCAGTATGAATGGTGCGGTAACTTTGGTTTTACGCAAGATCATATCTTCCGCGTTTTGGAACCTGACGAAGGGTTATTGACAGCGACTGCCTACAATGGACGTGGCATTACCACTGGTACACTAATGGGCAAGTGCTTTGCGGACTATATCTTGACTGGAGACAGAGCCAGTATTCCATTGCCATTTAAAACCTTGGAAGAGTCAAAGATAGCATTGGGTGCGATGAAATCTGGATTTACTGAAGTAGGGCTGACGCTCTATCATGCAGGGCAATGTCTAAAAATCATTAGATAGTTTTTTGGCTACAGTAGGAAGATATAGGGGGAGTATTGACAACAGTAAAGGTGTTAAAAAAGAGGAACAATATCTGTATTTATCTTTCAGCAGCTGATGTGCTATCATCGCTAGCTGATCTATCGTGGGTTTAACAGCTTTGTATCGTCGTCCGTTATTATAATTAATGGTGGCATACGAACCTTGCAACTTCCAGCACGATATAAAACAATTCTGGTAAAGCGCATGAGCCTGTACTCCGACATCCTCATTTGTGCCTAATTTTATTTGCCTATATGGGCTCGTTTTATACTTTTTCGTCGGAGTTACAGGAGTCTAAGGTGTCCAATTTTACAAGCCACGCTATCAACCAATCCAAATATACTCGTCGTTATCACCCGCGCCACCCTCTCGCGCAATATGCAGTCAATCAAATAGACACGCTTGAGCTGCGTTCGCAAGCTATCATCAAAGCCATGGGGTATCCTCTCAAACACACGATACCTGCCTGTGATCGCTTACGTCATGTATTGTCGAATAATTATCTGGGGCTTGATGGTAGTTATATGGATAAATACTTTACTGCCGATGAATTCTTAGCAAAGCTGTTTAACATACTTGAGATACCGTACCAGCCATTTGTAGAAGATATCGCTCAGATTAAGCATGACTTAGCGCATTATTCCAATTCTTTACCCGAATATAGCTTACGAGCCGATGTGAGTTTTACGTTTACTGCGGGCGCAAATTGGATGTCTCGTGATGGTGCTTCTCGGTTGGCTCAAGTGCAGTTGCCAGAAGGATTTGCCAAACTGAGCGAGAGCGAGCGTGCGTCGATAGTGAAAAAAGGTATCCGTGAGCACTATCAGTATTATGAAGGCAATCTACCTTATGACGGCATCATCCAAGGCTACCGTTTGACGGTTGAGCACAATAATGAAGTGGTTAACAGAATAGCGTATGGATTGCCAAAATCGAGTAGTGTTTAAGAGTCTCGATGATACCATAGGTCTAAAAATCGGCGTAAATAAGCTTTTAAATAGAGCAAAGCCTCACTTAATAGTGAGGCTTTTTCGTTTTCGTAAATTATCTAAGCCCATTCATGCTTCAGGCTTAGATATGGCTCGCCATAAAATGACGAACAGCGCATCAAATTCTTTATTTATCGGGGCATTTGTCTGCCGCATGATGTGCATCAAACCCAAACGGCTGATAAAACCCATAAACACATCGAACAGAATATATAGCGGCACGGTGTCGTTCAATACACCACGTTTCTGACCGTCTTCTAGTACCTCCAAAAATGCCCCAATCAGCTCCTTATTCTCATAAATAGCAATGTGACGAATGCGTGATACCGATACCGATGACAGCACCATAACCGCATCAGGATGCGAGTCTACGAAGTCAAAACATACCCATAGCGTCTTACGCAGGCGATCTTGCACGCTGTCAATGCCTTGCAAATGATCCATGATGCGTGCCGCCAGTCTGCCGAGTACGATATCCATCACCGTGTTGAATAGCGTTTGTTTGTCCCCGAAGTATTTATAGAGGGTTTGCAATGAGACGTTGGCAGACTTCGCAATCTGCACCATGGTCACTTCGTTAGCATCAAAACCTGCAAACACTTTACGAACCGCTTTTTCAATTTTTTCTAAAGTCGCAGGGCGCATATCTGATAAAGGTGCCAGTGCTCGGCTCTCAGTCATGTTAGGCATCTGATTCGTGGATTGCATGCTTTATCATTCCTTTAAGATAGAGAGTTTTAGACAGTTTGATAGCCACTTATTTGGTCGTTTGATACGCTAAAATTTTATTAGGTAATATGAATTACCATTGTTTGTTGATAGGTTGCGTATTGTCTTTCACTATCTTAGTATGAGTCTTTAATCTCAATAAATACAATGAATTTTTAGATTATACCAAACGGTAATTTACATTACCATAAGTGATATATTTATGCTCAATAGCATTTTATATTAACCGATAGCAACTTCCCATCGTCAAGGATAGACAACATGAGTATTGAAAAATTTACCCCAAACTGGATGACCGAAGAGCACGAAATGGTCTATGACAGTGCGCTTAAAATGTTCAAAGGTTGGGAGCCAAAGGATGAACAATGGCGCAAAAATGGCATGATAGACCGTGCCGCGTGGGAAGAGGCAGGTGAAAACGGTTTCTTATGTGTCTCTATACCTGAAGAGTATGGCGGCGGCGGCGGTGATTTCGGTCATGAAGCGGCGCTGTTATACGCACAGGCGGAAGCCAACCAATCAGGGTTCGGTGGCATGGTACATTCAGGGATTGTCGCCCCCTATATCTTGAGTCATGGCACAGAAGCGCAAAAACAAGAATGGCTGCCTAAGATGGCGACGGGTGAGTATGTGGCTGCGATTGCCATGACCGAGCCTGGTACTGGCTCAGATTTACAAAACATCAAAACCTATGCGGTAAAAGATGGCGATGATTATATTATCAATGGCTCAAAAACCTTTATCACCAACGGTCAGCATGCCAACCTGATTTTGCTCGCGTGCAAAACCGATCGGGAAAAAGGTGCGCAAGGCGTCTCGCTTATCGTGGTAGAAACGGACAAGGTAGAAGGGTTTGAACGTGGTCGTAATCTCGACAAGATTGGTCTGACCTCACAAGATACGTCGGAATTATTCTTTAGTAATGTGCGTGTGCCGCAAAAGAATCTGTTGGGCACTGCCGAAGGCATGGGTTTTATTCAAATGATGCAAGAACTGCCACGCGAGCGTTTAATCATTGCTTTAACGGGCGTTGGTGCGATGAAGCTGGCGATTAATTTGACGCTAGATTATGTCAAAGGTCGGGAAGCGTTTGGCAAACCGATTTGGAAATTTCAAAACACGCGCTTTAAAATGGCAGAATGCTACGCCGATTATCTCGCTGCCAGCACTATGTGCGATGCCGCTGTTGATGCCATGTTAGAAGGCAAACTGACAGTACCGCAGGCATCACTGATTAAATACTGGGTGACCGAAAAGCAGTGTGACGTGATCGACGAATGCGTCCAGCTGTTTGGCGGTTATGGTTATATGACAGAGTACCCAATCGCTCGCCTATATGCCGATGCCCGCGTACAGAAAATCTACGGCGGCACCAATGAAATCATGAAAGAGCTAGCGTCACGCTTTATGTAAGTGGCTGATCTACTTCTGTATTATTATTGACTCTACTTATTGGTTTTAACATGGCGATTAGGTTGCCATCATTGCTATTTTTTTTAAAAGAAAAAAAGGGATTTTTATGACTGAGACTGCTTACATTTATGATGCTATCCGTACTCCGCGCGGCAAAGGTAAAAAGGATGGCTCCTTATATCAGGCGTCACCAATTTGGCTGACCCGTACTCTATTAAAAGAGATGCAACAGCGGCATCATTTGGACACCAGTTTGGTTGATGATGTGGTGCTAGGCTGTGTGACACCCGTTGGTGAGCAGGGTTCTGATATTGCCCGTATTGCCGTCATTGATGCTGGCTGGGCGCAAAGTGTGGCGGGCGTTACTTTGTCTCGGTTTTGTGCGTCAGGTCTGGAGTCTATCAATCTGGCTGCCGCCAAGGTCATGTCAGGTATGGAGGATATGGTGGTCGCAGGCGGCGTAGAGTCAATGAGCCGCGTACCGATGGGCTCTGACGGCGGTGCATGGTATATGGACCCGCGCGTTAACGAAGCGACACATTTTGTGCCGCAAGGTGTTGGTGCAGATACCATAGCGACGCTGAAAGGCTTTAGCCGTACCGATGTTGACGCCTTTGCTAGCGAATCCCATCGCCGCGCTGCGAATGCGTGGGAGCAGGGCTATTATGATAAATCGGTCGTTCCTGTCACTGATATCAATGGCATGATGCTATTGGATAAAGACGAAACCATCCGTCCCAATACCAATGTCGAGACCTTAGCAGGTCTCAATCCTTCCTTTATTATGCCGGGCAAGATGGGCTTTGATAGCGTAATCTTGGACAGGTATACCACTATTGAAAAAGTGAATCACGTGCATCATGCGGGTAACTCGTCAGGCATCGTCGATGGCGCGGCAATTTGCTTAGTCGGTAGCGCTGCCGCTGGTAAAAAAGCAGGCCTCAAACCCCGTGCCAAAATCACGATGGCTTCAGTTGTTGGTTCGGAACCTGCCATTATGCTGACAGGGCCAACGCCTGCCTGCCAAAAAGTGCTCAAAAAAGCGGGTATGCAAGCTTCAGATATAGACCTATGGGAAATCAACGAAGCTTTTGCTGCCGTGCCACTCAATACTGCCGATGACTTCGGCATCTCGCTTGATATCGTCAACGTCAATGGTGGCGCTATCGCTATGGGTCATCCCCTTGGTGCCACGGGCGCGATGCTCATGACTACTGTCCTTGACGAATTAGAACGTCGCGACCTAAAAACGGCCATGATTACACTCTGTGTCGGTGGCGGTATGGGCATTGCGACTATTATTGAGCGCGTATAGCGCTAATAGATAATGCTAATAAATAGCGTTAATGGATAGCGTTAATGGGTTAATGGACAGAGCTAAGAGATTTTTAGTGATTTATATCGACATAAAATAATATAAGAAGGACTCAACATGAGCATAAACAGCGTAGATGCCATCAATGCATTGAATAACTTTTCTGCCGAATCTGATAATGGCATTATCACCGTCACGATTGACCAAAGCAGTCGCAAAATGAATGTCATCGGCGATGGTTTTACCGATACTTTTGCGGTGATGACAGACAGCTTTATTAACGATGCGTCCGCCAAAGGTTTGATTCTGACCTCTGGTAAAGAAACCTTTGTCGTCGGTGCTGATATTGACCAATTGGCCAGTATTAAAACCGCTGAACAAGCCTTTGATTTGGTAGAGGACTTAAAAGGCAGCTTACGCAAACTAGAGAAATCAGGTAAACCTGTCGTCGCTGCCATGACTGGAACGGCACTTGGCGGTGGTTTAGAGTTAGCATTGGCGTGTCATTATCGTATCGCGATTGATTCGCCTAAAACCAAACTGGGTCTACCTGAAGTCAAATTGGGCTTGCTGCCGGGTGGTGGTGGTACTCAGCGTTTACCGCGATTGGTCGGTATTCAATCAGCTTTAGAGCTGATGACCCAAGGTAAAGAGCTGCGTCCAGCTGCTGCTAAAGACATGGGTTTAATCGATGCCACTGCCACTGACAAAGCAGATATGCTCAAGCAGGCGACAGATTGGATAAAAGCCAATCCCAGTGCGCAGCAACCGTGGGACAAAAAAGGCTTCAAAATCCCCGGTGGTGACAGTAAGCACCCCAAAGTCGTACCCATATTTTCTATCGCGCCTGCCATGGCCAATCAAAAATCACACGGCAACTATCCTGCGATTACCCATATCATGTCTTGCGTGTTCGAAGGCTGTTTAGTGGATATCGATACGGGACTTGAGCTTGAGTCACGTTACTTCGCTGCTTGTGTGCTGTCTGCTGAGTCTAGAAATATGATTAACACGCTATGGACGCAGCTAAACAGCATCAAAAAAGGTCAGTCGCGTCCTGATGGCTTTGAGCGTTATAAAACTAAGAAGGTTGGTATTCTAGGTGCTGGCATGATGGGTGCAGGTATCGCTTATGTCTCAGCCAAAGCAGGCATAGCAGTGGTACTTCTAGATACCAAAATGGCAGGCGCTGAAAAAGGCAAAGCCTATTCTGCCACCATTTTGGATAAAGCCATTAGCCGTAAACGTTCAACAGAAGAGAAAAAGCAAGCGTTACTCAATCGCATCAAGCCGACAGTGTCTTATGATGATTTGGCAGATTGCGATCTGATTATCGAAGCCGTCTTTGAAAACCGTGAGATTAAAGCCAAGTGTACTGAGCAGTCTGAGGCAGTTATTGCTAACACTGCTGTCTATGCGTCTAATACGTCAACATTGCCTATCACTGGATTGGCAAAAGCCAGCACGCGTCCCAATCAATTTATCGGTCTGCATTTCTTCTCGCCAGTCGACAAGATGCCGTTGGTTGAGATTATCATGGGCGAGCAAACTGACGACAGCACTTTAGCAAAAGCGTTTGATTATGTCGTTCAAATTGGTAAGACACCGATCGTTGTTAATGACAGTCGCGGTTTTTATACGTCGCGCGTATTTGGTACCTATGTGTCAGAAGGTATTGCAATGCTAGGAGAGGGTGTCCATCCGCGCAGTATCGAGGTCGCTGGCATGAAAACAGGTATGCCCATGCCGCCACTGGCATTGCAAGATGAGGTGTCATTAAGCTTGGCTTTGCACGTGAGTGAACAGCAGCAGCTGGATATGCAAGCTGAAGGTAAACCTATCACTGTGCGTCCCTCGTACGAGATACTCAAAACGCTGGTCAATGAGCATGACCGAGAAGGAAAAAAGAACGGCAAAGGTTTTTATGACTATAAAGAAAACGGTGACAAAAAACTATGGCCTGAGTTGACCAATCTTTTTCCCACCAAGGATGAGCAGCCAACTCAGCAGGATATGATTGATCGTTTGATGTTTATCCAAGCCAACGAATCTGCTAAATGCTATCAAGAAAACGTCGTGCGCTCTGTCGCTGATACCAATATCGGCTCAATCTTTGGTTGGGGGTTTGCACCACATCAAGGCGGCACTCTGCAATTTATTAATTCGATGGGTCTAGAGACATTCATTGCACGCAGCCATGAGCTTGCCAGCAAATACGGTGAGCGTTTTGAACCTGCTCAGATTCTTGTGGATATGGCCGAAAAAGGCGAGGAGTTTGTAGATGGCTAATACAATAGCGCATTCTATGGCAGATTGTTTACAGGGGTTGCGAGTGGTCGATTTGACTCGTAACTTGCCAGGGCCTTTTGCTACGCGATTGCTTGCCGATTTGGGCGCAGAAATCATTAAAATTGAGCCCAAAAATGGCGATCCTGCCAGAGCCTTTGGCGAATTATTTAAAGCATTAAACCATGGTAAAACCACTGAGAAACACGACTTTCGTGATCCCAAAGGTATTGACGCTATCAAAGCGCATCTCAAAGATGCCGATGTGATGTTAGACAGCTTTCGCCCTGACGTGTTAGAGGGCATGGGATTAGATGCCAAAACATTGCATGCGATTAATCCAAAGCTGGTGATGGTATCAATCACTGGTTATGGCGTGGCGGGTGGCAGTACAGTAGACAAAGCGATCACTCATGACTGGGCTAATAAAGCCGGTCACGATATCAATTTTATGGCGATGAGCGGTGTGCTTGATCAGCTAAAGACTGCCACTGGCGAGCAGGCGATGCCTAACGTGCAATTTGCAGATTTGGCAGGCGGCAGTGATACCGCTGTGATTGCATTGCTCGCTGCTGTGTTCGCCGCCCAGCGTACCGGCAAAGGTCGTCATATTGCCGTCAGTATGACGCACAGCTTGTATCAGCATCTGGTCATGCCAAAGGCAACGGGAGCGCTGGTGAAAAGCTTCTCAGGACAAAAGCCAGCACCGCAGCATGATTTTTTGGGTGGTCTATTACCCTGCTATCGATTGTATAAAACAGCAGACGAGCGTCATATGGCCGTTGGCTCGCTAGAGCTAAAATTTTGGCAAGGATTGTGTGAAGTATTGGATTTGCCTGCGCTAAAAAATAGCCATTGGCAACTTGGTATTATGCCTAATACCTCTGAAAGCCAAGCGGCGGCTAAGACGGTAAGCGATAAATTTGCCAGTCAAACACTTGAGCATTGGCAACAAACTTTTGCGTCAGCAGATGTCTGCGTGACCCCAGTACTGACCTTAGAAGAAGCCCAAGCGCATCCCTTATTTGCACATCAAGATGAGCATGGTGCTACATCCGGCTGGCAGTAAGAGAGGATATTGATTTTATAGCCAATAGATAGCGCTCTCCAAAAAATTAATGACCAATGACCAAGGAAGGTTATGATGAAAAAAATTTGGATAGATCACTATCCGAAAGGCGTCGTGTCTGATATCTCAGCGGCAAACCAATCATTACTAGAACTGTTTGAATGCTCTTTTGTAAAATTTTCTCAACAGGAATTTATCACCAACATGGGTGTCACTTATACCTATGCACAGGTCGATGAAACCTCTAAAGCTATTGCTGCTTGGATTCAAGGACTTAATCTAGAAAAAGGATCGGTGATAGCCATTATGATGCCGAACGTCAATCAATATCTGCCCATCGTCATCGGTGTACTACGGGCAGGAATGGTCATTACCCTCGTTAATCCTTTGTACACGGCGCGTGAGTTGAGGCATCAATTGAACGACTCTGACTGTAAAGCGATATTTATTTTGACCCCATTTTGTTTAACCCTCGAAAAAATTGTCCATGACACGGGTGTAAAAATCATTGTCTATAGCGATATCGGGGATATGCTGGGCACTGTCAAAGGCAAAATCGTCGACTTGGCTGCCAAGTATATTAAAAAAGCAGTCCCGCCACACTCACTTAAATCTAATGCTCAGTATCAAGTACAAAGCTATAAGTCTGTCCTAAAAAAGGGTAGAAATATGAGCTATACCCGACCTGACGCGGATACTAAAGACATGGCGCTGTTAACGTATACAGGTGGCACGACAGGCAAAGCTAAAGGTATTATCGTCAGTCATCACAACATAGAGATTGCAACCTCGCAGTTTGAGGCATGGTTTCAGCCTGTGTATGCTGATGTGGACAATGATAAGCAAATGAATACCATTGTTGCTTTGCCGCTTTATCATATCTTTGCTTTTGTGGTTGCTATGCTAGGTTTCAGAGTGGGGCAGCACCTGACGCTCATTACCAATCCGCGTGATATTGATGGTTTTATAAAGACTTTAAACTCGCGGCCATTCCATCTTTTACCAGCAGTAAATACGCTATATCAGGCCTTGATGGCACATCCGCAGTTTAAAACGATTAATTTTTCTGAGTTAAAACTCTCTTTGGCTGGGGGCATGGCAGCGACGCCAGAAACCGCCAAAAAATGGCTCGACTCAACCGGTCATCCCATCTTAGAAGGTTGGGGGATGTCAGAAACCATTGGTGTGGGCACGGCCAATCCCTTTACCAACAAAGCGTTCAACGGCAGCATCGGCATGCCGCTACCTGGTGTAGATATCAATATTCGTGATGAGGATGAGACAGTTTTAGAAGTCGGTAAGGTTGGGGAAATATGTATTAAAGGTGACAATGTCATCGCAAGCTACCACAATATCGACAATACTGGGTTCTTCACCGCTGACGGCTATCTAAAGACCGGTGACATCGGGTCTATGGATGAGAAGGGCTACGTAAAAATCTATGATCGCAAAAAAGACATGATTATCGTCAGTGGCTTTAATGTCTATCCTAATGAAGTGGAAAACGTGATCGAGCGACATCCTAAAGTAGCTGAATGTTCCGTCGTTGGTATCGATGATGAGTTACAGGGACAGTCGGTCAAAGTCTTTATCGTTAAAGCTGATACCAG
Organism: Psychrobacter sp. PAMC 21119; assembly: GCF_000247495.1. Lineage (NCBI taxonomy): Bacteria > Pseudomonadati > Pseudomonadota > Gammaproteobacteria > Moraxellales > Moraxellaceae > Psychrobacter > Psychrobacter sp. PAMC 21119. Next base: position 68,568 of record NZ_AHVZ01000014.1, read on the forward strand.
TCTAACAAAGGATGAAATCATGCAGTTCTGTAAAGAAGATCTGACGGGGTACAAACGTCCCAGACAGATCGAATTTATTGATGAATTGCCCAAGTCGACAGTCGGTAAGATATTGCGTCATGAGCTTAGAAAATCGGCTAACAAAGCGTGATTAGCGAATGGCTTATCACATTTGTCAGCACTCATGACTGATGCTTTATCCAACACTTTTCCTAAATGTCAGATATTCAGCGCTGATAGCGTCGGCATCTTCGATTTGCGGATAATGTCCCAATGCTGACATTTCTGTGGTATTGGCATTGGGAATCAATTCACGATAACGATGAATCATATGTTGACCTGAGATAGGGTCTTTGGCACCTGCGATCAGTTTAACCGGTACGTTGCTATTGATAATCGCGCCTACCCAACGTTCACGGTATTGTTGACGTTGAGGGATATAGTCAATCAACTTGTGCATCACTGCTAAACCATTATTGTGCGTTAACAGCTGCCATAATGTGTCGATGACTTCAGGGGTTGGCGGTGTTGCAGGTCCAAATATGTGTTGTAAGTTTTTCGCGAATTTGTTTTTGTTAATAAATTTGGATAGTAAAGGCCCTAATGGCGACAACAACAGTTTTTGAATCAGAATGGGTTTGTGAGTTTCAGGAAATAAGCCACCATTTAAAAAACAAACACTGGCAATGTGCCTGTCGCTGCTATCACTACTGTCATCAACTTGTCTCGCCAATAATTCTTGTGCAACCGTATCGCCATAATCATGCGCCAAAATATGATAGTCCTTGACATCAAGACGCTGCAAAACAGTCTCAAAAATATCAGCTTGCTCACTGATTAAGTAGCGCACGTTTTTGGGTTTATCAGACAGGCCAAACCCCAACATATCCAGAGTAATCACATAATAATGCTCAGTGAGCTTATCCCACATACCTTCCCAGTCCCAACTGGCGCTAGGGTAGCCATGAATCAACAGTAAGGCTGGCGTGTCTTTGTCTCCGCCCTGACGGGTAAAAATCTGATGACCGTTAATAGATTCAAGCTGTCCCTGCTGTTGCCATTCGCTCAGTGTTATCATCGAAGGTTACTCCTCAAATGACGGGTCAGTGCGGCGGAGTTTTCTTAATAAGGCGGGCCACGCAATGTCACCATTGGCTTCTTTAGTGACTTGCTTGGATGCCGCTTGGATACCAGCCAATATTTGCGGTGATATCAAGGTTAATTTACTGCCGCCGCTTTGTGCCTTGATTTGAACCTCGCAGGCTCTTTGCATGATATACATATATAAAAAAGCATCCGCCACGCTGCTGGCACAAGTGAGTAATCCATGATTACGTAAAATCATAAAATTGGCCTCGCCAAGGTCAGCGACCAAACGTACTTTTTCTTCAGGGTTTAAGGCGATACCTTCGTAATCGTGATATGCCAAGTTAGATAATGGAAATAAGGATTGCTGTGAGATAGGCAGTAAGCCCTGCTGCTGAGTAGATACAGCGACACCATCGCTGGTATGCAGATGAATCACGCAGTGGGCATCGTTACGGGCTTCATGGACGGCGCTATGAATGGTAAATCCGGCAGGATTGATATCGAATGCTGATGAAGACACTTTTTCACCAGCTTGATTGACTTTGACCAGATTAGAGGCAGTAATCTCTTCGAACAATAAACCGTAGGGGTTAATTAAAAATTCATCCTCAGTATCTGGTACGCGTGCTGAGATATGAGTAAAAACCAAATCATCCCAACCGTACGAGGCAATCAATCGATAACAAGCCGCCAGATTGACTCGCATCTGCCACTCTTGTTCGGTTACATGGTCTTTTACATTCGGCGTTGAATTATTGCTCATTAGGTCATCCTTGACTGTTTTGAAGGTGATGAATACATCATTTTTTTCGTAAAGTTTCCTTGAATCTATATCCTAAAATAAATAAAAGCAATTGAATTCTGTATTCAAGATGCCTGAGACTCGCTGATGACATGTTTAATATAGATATAGTCAGTGAAAATTAATATCGATACATCACGCACTGCTGATATTAATTCTGCTTGCTTGCTGTGCCTGTGCAGACAGGGGCTACAAAAAATTGATATCAGCCGTGTCGTAGCGTTTTAGGGTATTTTGACTATATTTGAAGGCAATAGGTTTTATTTGGTTTTTTAGCTTGATAGAGAGATGAAACGTTTGTCTCCTATCATTGAGGATTAGTGTTCGCATTGTTATCATAAGCAGGTGAAAGATATTTTCCATACTATTTATCGTGAAAAGCAATAAGTAGTAAGATAATAGTCTTCCAACTCTGAGCACATTGACCTCAATTCAACTGCGAAAAACATCCATGACTTCTTCACTACATCACCTATACTCTTTTCGTCGCTGTCCTTATGCCATGCGCGCCCGACTCGGTATCTTATTTGCTGAGTTGCAGGTAGAGCTGCGAGAGATAGCTCTGAAAAATAAACCATCTCAGATGCTGGCTATTAGTCCCAAAGGTACCGTCCCTGTTTTGCAGCTTGCTGATGGTGCGGTGATTGAAGAGAGTCGCGACATAATGGTGTGGGCGCTTGAGCAGACAGATCCGCAGGGGTTACTCAATGCAGCGGTCTTGCATCAAAGCCATACTCTGCTCGATCAAAACGACAATGAATTTAAGCATTGGCTGGATCGCTATAAATATGCTGACCGTCATATTGAGATGACCCAGACAGAGTATCGGCAACGAGGTGAAGTTTTTTTACAAGTTTTAGAAGAACTGTTGACTAAAAATTCATATTTATTGGGGGATAGCCCGACCATTGCCGATATTGGTATCATGCCTTTTGTTCGCCAATTTGCCCATGTGGATCGCGATGTCTTTTATAGCTTACCTTACCCGAATCTGCAGCGATGGCTACAACACTGGCTTCAGCAGCCACTTTTTTTGCAAGCCATGACCAAGTTTGCCCTTTGGCAAGAAGAGAGTGATATAGTGGTCTTTCCTTCTTGATACCAAGAGCGTAAAACTTCTGGTTTTCTTAACATTAGGACTTTAATAGACTTATCTAAAAAACTTAACATATAGCTTCTTATAGCAATAAATTATAGCAATAAATTTTTAGACGATACCTGTTCATTGACTCTCTCTAATAGATTCACAAAGGCTCTCAATGATTTGTGCAAGAGGTTTCATGACTGGAAGTCTTTGTGGGGCGATACGGCTCTACAAAGACTTTTTCTTTTGAAAAATGATAAAGAAAATGTAAAAATCTGACACAGAATAATAAAAGCCGATTGTGGCTGAATGAGTAAGCATACAAAGGAATAATGCGGTAACCTTAGGGTTATGGACGACGTTCGAATTTATATACAAAGGGAGTTGTAAAATGAAAGGAATTACACGTTTTTCGAACAGTTTGATGGAGAGGTATTTACCGGATCCGTTTTTGTTTGTCATTATCTTAACTGTCGTCATTTTTGGTATGGGCTTAGGGCTGACTGATTCTTCGCCTGTACAGATGGTGGCATATTGGGGTGAAGGGTTCTGGGCGTTACTTGCGTTTTCAATGCAAATGGTGCTGGTGCTCGTCACTGGTTTTGTCTTGGCAAGCAGCCCGATATTTAAACAAGGGCTGGGCAAGCTCGCTGGTTTTGCACGGTCGCCAGGTAGTGCTATTATTTGGGTAACCTTAGTTTCTCTGGCAGCGAGCTGGATCAACTGGGGATTTGGGTTAGTCATCGGTGCGTTATTCGCCAAAGAGTTGGCAAAGCGTGTTGAACATGTTGATTACCGTTTATTGATTGCCAGTGCTTATTCTGGATTTATCATTTGGCACGCTGGATTCTCTGGCTCGATTCCTCTATCGATTGCCACAGAAGGCCATCCGTTCGTTGACAAAATTGGTATTATTCCGACGACTGCGACTATCTTTGCGGGTTATAACTTAATTATCGTTGCTGCGCTGGTTATTATTGTCCCGTTATTAAACCGTTTAATGATGCCAAAAAGAGAAGATACCGTTACCGTAAATCCAAAGGTTTTGGCTGATCCCGTCATTGAAAAGCTTCCGGCAAAATCGGACATGACACCAGCAGAACGTTTAGAAAACAGTTGGGTTTTATCGATGGTCATAGGCGCATTGGGGCTTGCCTTTATCGTCTATTATTTTGTACAAAATGGCTTTGCGTTAACGCTCGATTTGGTCAACTTTATGTTCTTGTTCCTTGGCATCATATTCCACGGAACGCCTCGCAAGTATTTGATTGCCGTTCAAGAAGCGGTCAAAGGCGCAGGGGCTATCATCGTTCAGTTTCCGTTTTATGCAGGTATTATGGGCATGATGACGGCATCTGGTTTGGCAGCCGTTATGTCAGAAGCGTTCGTCAGCGTTTCGACAGCAGACACGTTGCCACTTTTTGCGTTCTTAAGTGCAGGACTGGTCAACTTTTTCGTCCCTTCGGGTGGTGGACAATGGGCAGTGCAAGCGCCAATTATGCTGGAAGCTGCGGAAATGCTTGGCAGTGACCCCGCGAAAGTTGCCATGGCTGTCGCATGGGGCGATGCTTGGACAAATATGATTCAGCCATTTTGGGCGTTGCCTGCACTGGCAATCGCTGGACTGAAAGCCAAAGACATCATGGGCTTTTGTGTCATTGTTTTGGTCGTCAGTGGCGTTGTGATTGGGTTAGGGTTGTTGTTTTTATAATTAAAAAATAGCCTTAGCGTGACAGCTTAATGTTTAGACCTTGCCTGATTGATGGGCAAGGTCTTTTTTTATGAAAATAATTCAAGTGGTATATCTATCGCTGCCTATCTAAAATTGTCCAAATAAGCGACAATACCCGCATACATTCTAAGCATATATTGAGAGGTTTATATGCCCTTAGAACCGCATATAGAAACATATATCGAAACGCATATTATTTTTTAATAGTAGACATCTATTACTGCTAACCCAAATAAAAAGGCAATCCTAAATGACCAATAGTAACCCATATGATTTTGCACCTTTACAGCCCACAGGTAGAAACGAGACTGATACTGCCAATACCTATGCGCCTGAAGATATGATTAAAATATACGAGCAGCAGTTTTTGATCCCAGTACCTGAAGAAAAGCTAACTGAGTTTTTACCCGCATTAAAAAGATTTTATGACATCGATAATAATACGCTGGATGTCAGTGCTATTATTTTCGATGCAATCGCAGACTCCTCTATCATTTACAATCATAAAATTAAAGTAGGCGACTATCAAATACTGGGCGGATTGGTAGAGGAAGCGATCGAATATGATGAAGATAATAAAAATGATGAAGGTGTTGAAGATAAAGAAATTCAAGCCTATACTTTAGAGTGTCAGCGTACTTTTTTTATCAATGATGTAGAGATACTTTATCATTTTAATTTATTTATTTATGGCGATGGTTATTCTACTTTAACCAAAAAAGACACCGTGCTAGAAAAAATGTATTGGTTTGTTAGAGGTAGATTTGAAGAAGATTTATTAGATGACTCTGAAGACAATGACAGTTTAGACTCTATTAATAAGCAGCTAGCCAGCTTAGGTATTCGAGAAATGGATTTGACGACCATAGATGAGATCGTAAGCTATGTAGAAGACAGCATCATAGATGATGCCATGGTAGACGAGCTTAATAAATTATTGGATAATGCGGAATAGTAGTAAAGGTTAGGCATGAGATAAGCAGATTGGTTCGATAGATTTATGTCTTTAGCTTTCGAACGCCCGTTAAAGAAAGTCAATGCTATAGCGCTGTTTTAGTCTGGGTCGTTTTTTGACCCATTTATACTAAAGAGTGCTTTGTTTAACAATTATTGCTGCTTAAGAGTTTTACTATTATTAGAATTGGCATGAAATATGCATAATATATCATATTAAGTTCAAAACGTTATCTCAAAAAAATTAACAATCAGGAAGTTATCATGAGAAAAATATTAAGAACCACTATTGCGACTCTTGTTCTGCCTACTATGTTTTTTGGTGTCTCTGGCTGTAGTATGACAGGCAGTGGCAGTATCGATAACGAGGGTGACAGCCGCCGAGTGAGTAATGTTGTATGGAATAATCAGGTCGATACAGACTTCCGTGACTTGTTATCATCAGAAGTAAGTAGTGATGAAACTCGATTGGTATTTATTCGTAAAAATGATGACGATCTAGAGCAAACCAGTGCCAATATTTCTGTCAATAATAGGTATCAGGTGAGCTTACACCCTGGTAATTATACTGCTGTCAATTCTTGTGTTGGTAACAATCGGCTTAGTGCTCATGCCACCGGTTTTAAAGACAATGATTTACTAGCAGACAAAAAAGACTACCAACTTGATAAAGGTCAAACGTACTTTTTTTACATTGATATGGACAACACTGGTAAGAGCACACTTGAGCAAATCACTGTTGCTAGCGCATTACCGTTATTAGAAACCAAGCGCTATCAATCCCATCAAGTCAGCAGAGTAGTGCCAAATTGCTTAGCACCTATTATGACGTCGCCACCAGTAATAACTCCGCTACCAGTAATAACACCACAAGCACCAGTGCTGGCTGAAAAAGTGACCATCGATCTCGAAGTTTTGTTTGAGACAAACATTGCCATCGTGCGCCCTGATTACTATAGCAAAATCTCTGAAGTCGCAGATTTCATGACGCAATATCCTAATACTATGGTTACCATTGAAGGCCATACCGATAGCCGCGCAAGTGACCGCTATAACCAAGCGTTGTCACAACGACGAGTAGATGCTGTAAAAGAGGTACTAATCACCCAATTTGGTGTTGCATCCGAACGCCTCAGCGCCATTGGTTACGGCGAATCGCAGCCAAGAGCCAGTAATGACACTGCCGCAGGCCGTCAGCTTAATCGCCGCGTCGTTGCTGTTGTAGAAGAACGCGCGCGCAACTGATACGCAACTGATGCTATGGCAACTAACATTGCCTCATAAAAAAATATTTTAAGCGGTATCACTGCACTTAAAAATAGAAGGTAACAAAATGAACACTATCATCGTAAAAACGAACAACGCCACTCAAACCATAAGCCAAATAGAGGTCGTAACCAAAGATGGCACGCCTACAGTTATCAAGGCTATGGAAAAAGTAAATTACGAGTTTCATGATACCGCCATTAATCGTGCGCCTAATCACATTATTACCAAACGTATTAAAAACGACCTTCATGTCTCATTCGAAGAAGAAGGTGAGAGCAGCGACCTCATTATAGAGGGGTTTTACGACAATGCAGATAGTGCTTTGCTTGGTATTGCTGAAGATGGTGAGTATTATTATTATATTCCAGACACTGGCGAAACTTATGATTATGTCACCCAGCTAGAGATAGGCGATGTGGAAGGGCAGGCTCTAGGTGGTCAAGAGTATGTGGCAGCAGCTATACCATGGTGGATACCCGCTGCCGCTGGTGTAGGACTCGTCGGATTACTGGCTAGTATGAGTAGTAATAGCCGAAACAGTGACAGCAATATTGAAGAAGGCACGTCACCACTGGCAACGGACGACCTCCAAACCGGCACGCTAGGTCAACCCGTGGTCATCGACGTGCTTGGCAACGACACCGACCTTGAAGGCGACATCGACCCAACCAGCGTCAAACTGATTGATCCAAACAGCGGTCTTGAAGTCACCACCTTAACCGTAGCAGGTGAAGGTGCTTGGAGTGTTGATCCCGTGACAGGCGCAGTGACCTTTACACCAGAAGCCGGCTTCACCAATGATCCGACCCCAGTGAACTATGTGGTCTCTGATCTGACCGGCAATAAATCTAACCAAGCCACCATTACCGTTGACTACCCACCAACCGCACCAAATGCCGAAAACGACCTCCAAACCGGCACGCTAGGTCAACCCGTGGTCATCGACGTGCTTGGCAACGATACCGACCTTGAAGGCGACATCGACCCAACCAGCGTCAAACTGATTGATCCAAACAGCGGTCTTGAAGTCACCACCTTAACCGTAGCAGGTGAAGGTGCTTGGAGTGTTGATCCCGTGACAGGCGCAGTGACCTTTACACCAGAAGCCGGCTTCACCAATGATCCGACCCCAGTGAACTATGTGGTCTCTGATCTGACCGGCTGAGACTGCCAAGGCACACAGGGGATAGG
>NZ_AHVZ01000013.1:0-26363 GCF_000247495.1 Psychrobacter sp. PAMC 21119
CTTTGTATATCTACGCCTAACGATACTAGATGATCAATCCCTTGCTTATAAGCACTATTGGTTTCATGACTGACTATCGCATAATTAAGAACGGTTCTAGTGGTGTTGTCCATAAAGACCATTAAACCAAACTTGCGACCAAAGTAAGTGGTGTCCATGATGATATTAGCAGTCTTAGGACGTTTAACTGGATACTCAATACTGATTTTATCTAAGCGTCTTTGAATGGTTTTAAGACTACAGTGATATTTATCCGCCAGTTGTTGGTAGGTCTGTTTTCCTTGCGTATATTCAGTCCAAAGCGTTCGGTTATTAAGTCTTTTGCCACCTAAAAACTGCCGCCTGCAAGCTAGACATTGATACTGCTGTTTGCCAAGCTTACGTCCATTCTTCTTGGTGTGTTTATCACTACAAAAAGGGCAGTTTTTTGATTCATGGCGTTGATTCCTTGGAAATATAGACAGTATATAGCGTTAGACCCTACGTCAGCATGAAAAATGTCCATTACACCAAAAATTATTTATTAATTGATGACCAAACCTCTACATCTTTATCAAACTTAAACTTTATAAGATTGGTTATTCATCATTTTCAAAGCTGGCGTTTTGATAGTACTCGGGCGTTAAGTTGATAAAGCGGGTAAATTGACCCTCAAAGCCTAACCGTAGCGTACCGATAGGGCCGTTACGTTGTTTACCGATGATAATTTCAGCCACACCTTTGTGGTCTGAGTTTTCATTATAGACCTCATCACGATAGATAAACATAATCAAATCGGCATCCTGCTCAATCGCACCCGATTCACGCAAATCCGACATGATAGGACGTTTGTTAGGGCGGTTTTCTAGACTACGGTTAAGCTGAGACAGCGCAATCACTGGGCACTCAAGTTCACGCGCCAGAGCTTTTAGGCTACGAGAAATCTCTGAGATTTCCCCAACACGGTTGCCATCAAGATTAGGAACTTTCATCAACTGTAGGTAATCGACCACGATAGCACCAAGCTTGCCATCATGGTTTTTGGCGATACGGCGACAGCGTGAGCGCATCTCAGATGGTGGTAGGGCAGTACTGTCATCGATATACAAGTGTTTTGATTGGAGGTGTTGAATGGCGTTCATCATCTTCGCCCATTCGTCTTCATTCATTTGTCCCGAACGCAAGTGCGTCTGGTTAATCGCGCCCCACGAGGACAGCAAGCGCATGACGATAGACTCTGCGGGCATCTCCATCGAAAACACCACGACTGGCAAATCTTCGTTGAATAAAATCCCTTCTGCCAAGTTCATGGCAAAGGTGGTTTTACCCATAGAGGGACGTGCCGCGACAATGATTAAATCGCCTGCTTGCAGCCCCTGCGTTTTATTGTTCAATTCAGCAAATGGCGTCTGCAACCCAATCATGCCGTCGGGATTAGATTTAAGCTCTTGAATTTTGTCGATGACATTGGTCAGCACAGAGGTGATGCCCACAGGGCCACGTTGTTCGGCACGTTTATTGTGCTGCTCATTGATACTAAATATTTTGCCCTCGACACTGTCCAAAATATCACTAACACTTTGGCTTTTAGGATTATAGGCAAGCGCTAGCATCTCATTGCCAGTAGTGATCAGTTGGCGTAGAGTAGATAGCTCACGTACACGCTGAGCGTAAGCGGTGAGGTTAAATAAAGTGGCGGGACTTTGGCTCAAAATATCTGCTAAGTAACTGTCACCACCTGCACCTTTGAGTAATTTCTGCGCTTCTAGCCAGTCGTGTACCATGACCGTATCATAAGGTTCATTGACGGCTGCTAAATGGGCAATGGCATCAAAAATATATTGATGTCGTCCAGCGTAGAAGTCATCTTTTGTGACGATATCCGCAATTTTATCGTACGCCTCTTCGATACTCATCAAAGACGCAAGCAAAGCCTTTTCAATATCGATATTGTGCGGCGGGGTTTGATTGAGTAAGTCGTCGGTTTTTTCAGTATCTGCCATGAGTGCCTAATGAGTTAAAAATCGGTATAAGAATGTGGGTTGGTCATGTAGCAAAACAAGTCAGGCATACTCTATGGTAAAAATACCAGAATATAAGAAGTTCTAAAACGCAAAAAGTAATAAAAGGCGGTCTTGTGCTTGCTTGTAAATGCTACAATCAGAGGCGAAAGTTTAACACATTATGTGCTTTTTTTAGACGAGATAAATAACTAAATCCGTAGTTATAGAAATTCCTAGACTAGGAAATAGAATATAGCATCCAGATACAGAATATGATAATTTTAATTATAAATACAATAAAATCAATTACTTAATTTACAATAAGGTCATTGTTATGACGAATAAAAGACTGCCGCTGCTTATTACAACAGGTGAGCCTGCTGGTATTGGTATGGACGTCGTACTGCTATTAGCGGCTGAAGGCAAGTTGCAAGATTTTGAACGTCCAATCTGGGTTACGGCAGATAGCACCGCTATGCAAAAGCGCGCAGATACACTTGTAATGGCAGGCGTACTCGAAAGCTGTCCAGCTTGGCAAACGATGGATGCAAATATAGAAGCTGATGATTTTTTAAGTCAATTATCACAGCAAACTGTGAACAGCGATAGTGCTTTTATTCTGCTGAATACGCCTTGTGCTGCGCCAGTCGTTCATGGACAAATTAATATCAGTAATTCAGCGATGGTTGCCACGCAATTAGCAGTTGCCCATCAGTTGGCAACCAACAAAGCAGTTGCTGCTATCGTCACAGGACCATTGCAAAAATCTGCCTTGATAGATGCTGGTATAAAATTGCTCGATGGCACGATGTTTAGCGGTCATACTGAGTTTTTTATGCAGCAAAGTGGCTGTGAGAAAGTCGTCATGATGCTTGCTAATCAAGCCATGAAAGTGGCGCTCGTCACCACGCATCTGGCACTAAAAGATATTCCTGCCGCCATCACTGCTGACAATGTCCGCCAAACAGTACAAATCGTCATCGATGATATGCGAGAGAAGTTTGGCTTAATGCAGCCACGTATTTTGGTTTGTGGTCTTAATCCACATGCAGGCGAGGGTGGGCATTTGGGAGTGGAGGAGATTGAGATTATCAATCCAGTGTTAAATGAGTTTATCAATGCAGGCGTCGATATATCAGAGGCGATGCCAGCAGATACTTTGTTTACGCCTAGACATTTAGCAAACTGTGATGCAGTGATTGCTATGTATCATGACCAAGGTTTGCCAGTGCTCAAGTCACATGGTTTTGGTGATACGGTCAATCTAACCTTGGGCTTGCCTTATATTCGTACCTCTGTCGATCATGGTACGGCGCTTGATTTAGCAGGACGTGGAGGTGCAAGTGCTACCAGTTTATATCAAGCGTTAAATATGGCCAATGAGATGGCCGATAAATCGCTTATTAATAGACCTCTTACATAATTCGGTGCCTTGGCGAGAGTTGTCACGCAGTATTGGGTCACTTTAGTGTCAGCAATGCCTATTTATTTATGAATCATCGCATCATCAAAAACACTCTGATATAAGTGGTTCCATTATACCAGTCTGTTTTAAGTGGTCTGTTAATACGTCTGAGGGGTGAAATAGCTGGTTCCGCTGGGGTATAACCAAAATAATATTCAAAATCCAGTAAAAGCATAAAGCATGTAAGTTGTATGAAGTTGGATTATAGAGCACGATATTAGTAGTATTATATTACTCAGCCAGCTTGTTACGCAGTTGAGCTAGGAATCAGTAGTTATTCTCACTAAATAAAGGTTAGTACACAACTTATGAAAATCGAAACCATTACACCAGTAGACATGTTTGAGCCAATTGGTCCCTATAGCCATCTTACTAAAGCCGGTCCGTTTATAACTATATCTGGAACGCCTGGGGTTGATCCTATAACGTTGAAGATGGCAGGAACGGATGCGTATAGTCAAGCCAAGCAAATTGTTCAAAATTTTAGTTCTATGCTTAGTGGTGTCGGTGCGTCACTTAATGATGTAATGCATGTTCATATATTTTTAATCCGAGTAGAAGACTTTCAAGAAATGAACCGTGCTTACGCAGAGGAATTTGGTGCTCATCTTCCAGCTCGCACAGTCATCTGTGTAGCCGACCTTCCAAAGAAAGGAGCACTCATGACTATGAACCTAACAGCCTTTGTAAGTAGTAATGGCTAACAAAAAAGCTAAGTATGTTTTGGTTATAAAAAGCATATAGGGCAGTATTGGATGTTAAACCGCAAATAGCTGAATTTGCGTGGGCAAATCTCACTACATGTACATCGCGAGGACATTGTCATTATTTCAATAGCTTGCTCTATTAGCTTATATAGCGCACAGATGAAGGTTCAAGTCCTCACTAGGGAACCATGCTTTTTCCCATAACGAACGTTATGTCCATTAGCCACTACCTTCTGCTTTTTAGCATGGATTTTGTCCATTACGCCAAAATATCTCAAAATAAAAGCTGGGCAATATAAATGCCCAGCCTACATCATATCAGTTAACAAAACTTTAGCACCTTTCTTGATGTATAACGCGCCCGTACCTTTTATGTTTTCAGCAACTGTCTCAGCTATTTTTTCTCATCATTAATATCATCTACATCAGCACGATCAATCACATCTAAATCTTCTAAGCACAGTTTATCATATTGTTTTTTGCAAAAATCAGGATCAATCTGGCACATTGCTGATTGTAATTGGTCTAGGCGGTTTTCTGATTGCTGAATGTGTTCGAGCATTTTAGCAAAGGCTTCAGCGACAGGGTCTTGTGAAGAAGGGTCGATACCATAAGCTTGAAAGGCTGTGGCACGTGCGGCACTGGTCGTATTGCTTTCAATATTGTCTTTATTTATCTGACCCGTTTGAGCCGCTTTTTCTTGTTGTTTGGCATCTTGCACTTTGGTCGCAATAGGATTGCCTTTTTCATCATGATAGTCTGAAATCATACGAGCCGCACTACCAACCATCGTGGCATTTGCTGGTACGGGTTTGACGACCACGGCATTGGAGCCAATTTTAGCATTTTTGCCAACAGTAAACGGCCCCAATACTTTTGCCCCAGCACCGACCGTCACACCATCTTCTAGGGTCGGGTGACGCTTGCCGTTATTTTGCGAGACGCCGCCGAGGGTGACGCCATGATAAAGCGTGACATCATTGCCGATTTCTGCCGTTTCACCAATGACCACACCAACGCCATGATCAATAAAAAAGCGCTTACCGATTTTGGCAGCCGGATGGATTTCAATACCGGTGATGATACGCGAGCCGTAAGAAATAACGCGAGCTGCCAGCTTTTGGTCATGTTGCCACAGATAATGCGCACCGCGATGCAAAATAAGTGCATGGATGCCAGGGTAAGTCAGTAATACTTCTACGCTATTACGCGCTGCAGGATCACGGGTAAATACCGCATCAATATCTTCTGTTAGGTCTTTTTTGATGCTGGCAAGAGATTTGAACAGTTTGGCTGGCAATGACATAGAGCGTCCTATCTATTCGTCGGTAGAGTGTCGTTGCTAAAACAGCGATGCCTCTAATCTGTGGTCGTAAAGTTCGGATAACAAGGAATACATGTTTTCGCTAAGCTTCTGCAAGTTATAACAGCTTTATACTGCAAAATATAGTAAAAAGCTGTCGAAGGTGAGCTGATAAACAATAACAATGACTTGTTTTAGTCTTTTGAGAGTTTGGCAATCAAAGCGCTCAATAGCTGATACTCTTTTTGATCAAGCTGTAAACGCGAGCCAAGTCTAGACAGTCGTGAGGGCAACGATTTTAAATGCTCGCTATTTGCTAGACCACGGTGCACCATCAGGTCAGTGGTACGCTGAGTAAGCTGTTGCAACTGCTGCTGAGTAATAGCAGGCTCATCCCATTGCTGACGTAAATGCACATCAAGTGTTGGCTGAGTAGTAGCACTCAAATTATTATCTAAATCATTTGCTGTCTGAATATGCGTTTGGGCATAAGCAAAAATAAAGCTGGCAATCACTTGCACGGCTGAGGCGACATTTAAAACAGGATAAGCAGGATTGGCATCGATTTGAATATGATAATCAGCACAAGCCAACTCTTCGTTGGTTAGACCACGATCTTCACGTCCAAACAAGATAGCGATATTTGGTTTATCGTTTCTATGAGCGCTTTGGTTATCGTGGGTATGGTTGCTTGTAGTAAAAGCAGATTGTTTATCAAGAAAATCGCACATGATTTTGGCGGCTTGCGTGGGTGTCACCACAGGGCGCGGTAAGTGACGGCTGCGACTGCTGGCCGCGAATACCAACTGACAGTCTCCAATAGCAGACTCTAGTGTGGGCGCTATCAAAGCTGATGACAGTACCTCACTGCCGCCTGCTGCATAAGAGACACTGGTTTCATCGATTGGCAGTTTGGGATCTACAACGGTTAAACGCGACAGACCCATAGTATGCATTGCCCGTGCTGCCGAGCCAATATTGGCAGGCAAAGTCGTATTGACCATAACCACTTGTAGGCAATCAAGGTAGTCATTTACTGCTCGTGCAGAGTCGTTACTCATTATTGTCCCAATCTCTGATTAATTTCTTGTTCAGCACGGTGTAATGCAATGGCAATCTCTTCAATAAGCACAGCTTGCTCACCGACACGGCGTTCACGGCAGCGCTCTTGTAATTGACAGCTCAAGTTTATCAGCTGAGTGGTGCCCAAGTTGGCACTAGCGCCTTTTAGAGCGTGAGCTATCTCAAAGCCAGCGGCATCATCGTTTTGTTGTTGAGCCGTTCGCAAGTTTGTGATGCGCTGTTTACTATCAGTGATATAAACCTGTATCAAATCGGCAAAATCTTCTTCTAGCAAGTCACGCATGTCTTCGAACTGTTCGTGATTGATAATCTCTTCATCAGTTTGCCCAATCATATTATTATTTGTGGTTTTGTCCATGGTTACTGTCCAATTTTTAAAAGTTAAAGCAATAAGATTACTATAATGAAGTTTTGAAAAGTAAGGTACGTCTTAGCTGTAATGGAAATGTAAGTTGTCTTCGCTTAGCATGTTCTTTAACTGCTGCAAATTATCATCGTTAGGGTAGACGCGCCAATGTTCGGATAGCCCCACATTAGCGATGCCAAATTCCTCATAAATGCTCAGTCCCAGTGGCAGACAATTATCATTAATGGAGGCGTCGGTATTACTCAAAGCATTATTGGCATAACTTTGACCAGCATGGTTTTGATTGATGCCGTTCTGAAGCACATCTTGGTTCATGTCATTTTCTAGCGCCAATAAATCATTGCCATTTTCATCAAACAGACTTCCGCCCATTGCAGCATCGTAACCACTATTGCCATTGAAGCTGCCACTTTGCTCGTCTTGCTCGTTGTCATAAGACATTTTTGGTGCTGGAATAATACTGGCTTGTGCAGACTTAAGTAACGGTTGCAGACGTGTCAGTAAATTAATATCGCTACCATGAATCTTAATACTGATCTTCTTCATCCATCTTAAACGGGCATCTACCATACTCATCGCATTATCAAGGCGCGCAAACAGGCGTCCATCACGCTCACGGATACTGCCTTTAATGATGACGACTTCATCGATTTTCAACTGTTCTTTGACACGATTAAAGCGCTCTGCATAACAGCTGACTTCCAGTCTTGAGGTTCCATCATCTAAGATAATTACATTACGATTGCCAAAGTTGGCGATATCGATAATTAAGCCTGCAAAATAGCAGCTGCCGTTATAGCCGGTATCCGTTAGCTTATCGAGACGTGCACCTGAGGTATAGCGTTTAATTTCCTCTAAGTATTCATTGATTGGGTGTCCAGTTAAGTACAATCCTAACGTGTTCTTTTCCGCTTTTAGGCGGTGCTTATCACCCCAGATTAGCTCTGGCGTCATCACTAACGGTGGCGCGGCAACGACACCATCCATTTCACCAAATAAATCCATCATACCAATTTCACGATTTTGACGGTCTTGCTCGGCGGCTTGCACGGCACTTGGCAACTGACTCATTAACGCACCGCGAATCTCGTAAGCTTCATCGGCTGGCAAGTCAGGTCGCAAAGTTGCCGCAAAGTCATCGAAGCAACCCGCGTTTATCAGTCCTTCAAGGGTACGCTTGTTGACCTTTTTGATATCGACGCGGCGGCAAAAGTCATACAAGTCTTTGAAAAGGCCTTCACGGCGGCGCGCATCAACGATAGATTCAACTGCCCCTTCGCCAACGCCTTTAATTGCTCCCAAACCATAAATGATATTGGTTGGCGTGTCAGCGACGAAATGCCATTCACTGCGGTTCACTGATGGATTAACGACGGTTAAATCAAAGTTCTCACGGCAGTCATTGATAAAGAATACGACATTATCCGTGTTGTTCATATCAGAGGTCAGTACCGCCGCCATAAATTCGGCAGGGTAGTACTGTTTTAGATAAGCAGTCTGATAAGCCAAGACACCATAGGCGGCAGAGTGAGAGCGGTTAAAACCGTAACCGGCAAACTTTTCCATCAAGTCAAACACGCCACCGGAGGTAACTTCATCGATACCTTGTGCCGTAGCACCCGTGACGAAGATATCACGCTGTTTAGCCATCTCTTCAGGTTTCTTTTTACCCATAGCGCGGCGTAACATATCTGCACCGCCCAAGCTATAGCCTGCCATCACCTGTGAGATTTGCATGACCTGTTCTTGATAGACAATAACGCCATTGGTGTTTTCTAAAATCGGCTCAAGGTTGGGATGGTCATAAATGACTTCTTCGCGACCATGCTTACGGTCGATATACATCTCTACCATGCCTGCATCGAGCGGACCCGGACGATAGAGCGCACACATGGCGATCACATCTTCGATGTTGGTCGGTTGTAATTTCGCCAGATATTTTTTCATGCCCATACTTTCTAACTGAAAGACAGCAGTGGTCTTGGCATCTTGTAAGAGCTTATAGGCTTTAGCATCATCTAACGGTAGGTCTTCTAACACCAACGCATCTTTGCCTTCTTTTGCACGGCGTAAGTTGATGTTTCTGACAGCAGCATCAATCACGGTCAAGTTGCGCAGACCCAAAAAGTCAAACTTCACCAGCCCAACGGCTTCAACGTCATCTTTATCAAATTGGCTGACGCGGTGACCTTCATCATCACAATAAATAGCGCTAAAATCTGTGATTCTGTGCGGTGCAATCAATACGCCGCCGGCATGTTTACCCACATTCCGGCAAATACCTTCAAGCTTGATAGCCATCTCCCATACTTCGATGGCATCTTCATAATCCATATTATCAGGATTGGAAATTAAGTCTTTCAGCTGCGGCTCTTGCTCAAGCGCTTGACTGAGTGTGATCCCCGGTGTTTTGGGAATAAGTTTAGACATTTTACTGGCAAGAAAGTAGGATTTACTTTGCGCGCGTGCCACATCTCGTACCACTGCTTTTGCCGCCATAGTACCAAAAGTGATAATCTGCGAAACCGCTTCACGGCCATAAGTTTGCGCGACATAATCAATAACGCGGTCACGACCTTCAATACAAAAGTCAATATCGAAATCGGGCATTGAGACACGTTCAGGATTTAAGAAGCGCTCAAATAGTAGATCGTAATGGATAGGGTCAAGGTCGGTAATATTTAACGCATAAGCGACCAAGGATCCTGCACCAGAACCACGACCGGGTCCAACGGGTACGCCATTGGCTTTTGCCCAACGGATAAAGTCCATGACGATTAAGAAGTAACCGGGGAAGCCCATAGATAAGATAACTTCTAGCTCATATTCTAAGCGTTCATCATACTTTTGGCGGAAGTCGCTCCAGTTATCAGTACGTGCTTCAACGGGAAACAGCTTGTCCAATCGATTATTAAGGCCACGTACTGACTCCGCGCGGAAAAACGTTTCAATCGTCTCACCTTCAGGCACAGGAAAGTCGGGTAGTACGTTAATACCCAGCGTCAAGGTCACATTACAGCGAGTTGCTAAGCGCAAGGTATTATCAATCACCTGCGGAATATCAGCAAATAACTGCTGCATTTGCGCTTGGGTTTTTAGGTACTGTGCATCGGAATAAGTTTGTGGACGATTTTGGTCGGCAAGCACGTAGGAGCCTGCGATACAGACACGTGCTTCGTGGGCATCAAAATCATCTTGCTTTAAGAAGCGCACGTCATTATGGGCAATGATGGGGATATTGTGCTTAGCACCTGAGTGAATAGCTGCCTGAATAAAAGTGTCTTCGCCTGAGCGATTGGTGCGCTTGATGGCAAAATATAAGCGATTACCAAACTTTGCTTGCCACTCTGTCAGCAGCTCGTCGGCTTTTTCTGGCATGGAGCCGACCAATGCCTGACCCACATCTGACTTTTCGGTGAGGAGCACAACCACGCCAGCGGCATGCTCTAAAATATGACTACGCTTAACGACCGGCACCCCATGATTGGCATCGTCGGCGCGCCCTTCGGTAAAGCCGAGCGAGACGATACGAGTGATGTTTTGGTAGCCCTCGTTGTCCATTGCGAGCAGGGTGAGCCGTGTGTCTTCATTTTCCATGATGACTTCGCTGCCGATAATTGGCTTGATACCAGCACCTAGGCAGGCACGATAGAACTTTACCGTGGCATATAGGTTGGACAAATCAGTTAATGCGAGCGCGCGCTGATTATCAGCCGCAGCGGCTTTCACTAACGGCTTGATGCGCACGATAGAATCGGTAATCGAATATTCGCTGTGAATGCCAAGGTGTACAAATGCCATAGAGGACTCTTACTAGTACGATCAAAAGCAATAAGCTATCGATAAAATAAAAGATGTTTATCAGTCATTCACATTGATGTTCAAAGGTAAATAAGACCTCGATAGCCATGTTGATACGTTTTAAATGGGGTCGTCAATAATAGCATTATTTGCCGCAGACAGCCACCGATTCAAAGGGTTTAATCTGAGTGAGAAGATTTGTTTTTCTTATTTATAAAGGTGAGATTTTGCTGTGTTTTATCTCAATAGTTGGTAGCATAAACATTTGTCCTTAAGTTCTTGCGAAACGAAGCTGATTTGACGCCTTCTTTCACGCAATAATGTTCATGTAATCAAACAAAGACGATAATACTATGAGTAATATTACTAAGCTGCCTGCATTTGGCGACATGTTAAATGCGGGTATACAAACTATAAAAAACTTAAGTACGCGAAATACTATTGGTCGCACTGTATTTTACAGAGAGTTTGAGAAATTAGCGCAAATCGTAAATGATCATAAAGACATCAACTATATGAGTAATTACGATATACGCCATGAATGTCATGATGGTTCGCCTTGCTACGACGAAATTATTGATTTGATCTTGGTATGCTTATCTGCAATGGGATTGGTTAAGGAAGATAAATTTAGTTTGGTTCCTAATCTAAATCAGAACTTTGCCAATTTTATTACTTTCGATGAGAAAGTAACGCCTAAAAATATCATACGTTTAGACCCTTTCGGTAAAGTTTATTTTTGGCTAGCGGGTAATAATTTTAATCAATATATCGGTGAAGGAATACCAAATAGTGATTATATTGCCAACTTTAAACGCTTTGATAATAAATCTTTTGCTGATTTGCAAAAAGTTAATATTGCCGCTTATGGCAAAAATGGTGATGCGCTTATTAGTCATTTAATTGACGAAACTAAACGTCGAACCTCTATATTTATGAATAATTATGCAG
This sequence comes from Psychrobacter sp. PAMC 21119, assembly GCF_000247495.1. NCBI lineage: Bacteria > Pseudomonadati > Pseudomonadota > Gammaproteobacteria > Moraxellales > Moraxellaceae > Psychrobacter > Psychrobacter sp. PAMC 21119. The sequence goes on from NZ_AHVZ01000013.1 coordinate 11,660, forward strand.
ATGCTGCTGTTGGTAGTGATTTTGTCAAAGTGACGCCTGATATGATCATGGCTCAACTTGAAAGCTTATCACCTTTGCAGTTTGAGTGGTTTTGTCTAAAAATGATTGAACGATCTTTAGAGATTGAAAGCCCTGAGAGTAATTTGACCTCGCGTCATACAGGACGGTCTAATGATAATGGTATTGATGGACTGATTATTCAGGATTTTCCAGATGGTGAGGTGCACAATTATTATATACAGGCCAAGCTCTATAGTAACGGCAATAATATATCGAATGGTGACTTGAGAAACTTCATAGGCGCATATCCTCCACAAAAAACCAATCATCATGGCATCTTTATTACTACCACAAGCTTTACTAAGCCTGCGCAAGACTATGCCAATGCAACGGATTCGCACAGTCTGATACTCATCGATCAAATGAATCTTATAGAGCTTATGATGCAACATAAGGTGGGTCTAAAAGAGGTCAATGCCAGACCGAAATTATTATTAGATAATGACTTCTTTAACAAGATAAAATTGTACTAATGGTATCTTTCAATACTTTTCATATCTATTAAAAAAAACGCTCTTTATTATGATAGAGAGCGTTTTTTATTTATACATATCAAATAACGATTTTATATCAATACCCAACCACTGCCGCATCGACGATACGTGGATCAGAAGAACCGTAAACACCATTTGGAGTCAACATAATCGACTGAGTCGAACCCATGGCTGCTTTCGGACTGACCGTATGACCCATTGATTCAAGCTTTTTAACTGTATCAACATTCAGTGCCTTCTCCACTCGAATCTCATCAGGCAGCCATTGATCATGAATACGCGGTGCGTGAGTGGCCTCAGCGATATTCATATCATGATCGATGACGTTTGAGATGATTTGGGTAACGGTGGTGATGATGCGACTACCACCGGGGCTACCCGTGACGATATAAGGTTTATTGTTTTTAAAGACCAGTGTCGGGCTCATCGAGGATAGCGGGCGTTTATTGGCTTCAACGGCATTTGCTTCACCGCCTAATAAGCCATAACCATTCGGCACACCGGGTTTGGCAGAGAAATCATCCATCTCATTGTTGAGTAAAATCCCTGTACCTTCAGCGACGAGACCTGTGCCGTAAGAGAAGTTCAGCGTATAAGTATTGGCGATTGCATTGCCGTCTTTATCAACGATAGAGAAATGTGTGGTTTGATCACTCTCGTAGGGCAGAGGGTTGTTGGCTTTGATGGTAGACGCTGGTGTGGCTTTGTCTGGATTTATTAAGGTGCGTAGTTTATCCGCATAAGCCTCTGAGGTTAAGCCGCTGGCAGGCACATCGATAAAGTCAGAATCACCCAGATATTCTGCGCGATCCGCATAAGCCAACTGCATGGCTTCGGCCATTAGGTGAATGGTTTGCGCGCTGTTTTGACCGTAGTCTTTTAGCGGGTAGCCTTCTAGGATATTTAAAATCTGCACGATATGTATACCACCAGAGGACGGCGGCGGCATCGAGACAATCTCATAACCACGATAGTCGCCTTTAACTGGCTCGCGAGCGATGGCTTCATAGTTAGCCAAATCCTGTAAGCTCATGCTACCGCCAGCCTCATTGACCGCTTTGACCAACTTACTTGCGGTTTCCCCTTTATAAAATCCATCCGCACCTTGTGCAGCAATTAATTTCAGTGAGCGAGCCAGTTCAGGCTGCTTTAAGCGCTCACCGGGTTGATAGGCGCTGCCGTCAGGTTTAAAGAATATCTTTTTGGTGCTTGGCCATTTTTGTAAACGATCGCTCAAGGCGGTGAGCGACTCGGATAAGCCAGCCGTGACTTCTATACCGTTCTCAGCCAGTGCAATCGAAGGTGCCATCACTTGTCCGCGACTCATGGTGCCATGATCTTCTAACGCTTTAAGCAATCCTGCGACCGTCCCTGGCACACCGATGGCTAAACCATGATAACGAGACAAGTCGCTGACTGCATTACCATCTTCATCAAGATACATATCACGCGAGGCGCTACTGGGCGCTTTCTCACGGTAATCGAGTGCCACCGTTTTGCCTTGCTTGGCGTCATAAATCATCATAAAACCACCACCACCGATATTCCCAGCACGCGGCAAAGTCACTGCTAAGGCAAAGCCAACGGCGACCCCAGCATCAACGGCATTACCACCGTCTTTTAAAATCTTGAGTCCAATATCAGAGGCGAGGGCTTCTTGGGTGGCGACCATACTGTTCTTTGCCCAAACCGGATGATGAATCGCATCTTCAGAATAGATGGCTTGATCGGCATTGGCGTTGTTAATCGTGGAGGTAAGCGTGTTGGTTTTGGCTCGTGTAACACGTTTGGTTTCAGACAACACAGTAGGATTATCAGCCATAATAGCGAGATTGATGGCGCTGGTATTAATCGATGTTGGGTTGATGGTAGTTGATTGATTGGTGGTTGGTTCAGCCGCATGAGCAGATAGCGATACTAAAAACGTACTACTGATTAATAGAATAGCGGTTTTGATTTTTGCTCTGTTTTTAAAGTTATTTTGAGAAGCGTTAATTTCATCTTTTGATATTGGATTTTGCATTATAAATTCCTTTTTGAGCAAGTGGTGATGCTGGGTCTGTAAAAATAAGACTGTAAAAATAAAGCGGCTTGAATGTTAAGGCGTGTCCTCATTGACATAATAATTGGTGCCACGTTTGCTAGATAAACAGTCTTATCAAAAATGCTGAAAATTTTTAAGAAATACGTTCTAATCTTACTAAATTGTAACGCATTGTGATATAAATAATAGTGCTAGAATTTATTCATTATTGTCTGTCTATTTATAAGAAGAAATTACTATGTCATCCAACCACACTCATAAACGCGACCAACAGCGTCACTCTGGAATGACTCATCATCAGTCATCTGCCCATAACCATAACAATCATAACAAGCATTCATATCAGTCGCGCAAATTAACCTCTATTGCAGGGTGCGCATTACTGCTTGGCAGTACGTTTGGGTTGGCAGGTTGTCAATCAAGCCCGGCGGTATCATCGTCTACGGCATCAAAAAGTATGATGGATTTTAGTACCGCTGATAGCGCGCAGAGCCAAGCCCAAGGCCGCGCATTTAATGCCAGCCGCACTGCCAAATCTGAGCGTTATCAACAATTATTTAACCAAGAAAAACACCCCAATACCGACAATCAAGCCAAATCACATTTACTGGCGGCTATTCGTCAGCATCTGGCAACAGAACACGTAGCAGTTGCGCAAGCCAATTATCAAGCCGCACCTTTCATTGATCCAGATAGCATCGATGCAGGCTCTAGTAGCTTGCTTAGAACGATTATAGAAGCTTATGCTTATGAGCCTGACGGCGATTATGATGAAAGTAGTTATGATGAAAGTGCTTATGATGAAAGTGATCATGATGAAAGTGATCATGAGGACAGGCAAACTGAGGCTATGGCAGAGTTAGCAGCGGTAAGTATAGAGTCGAATAAATGCAATAAAAATGATGACGATGACGCTTATGAAGTCTGTGTTGTAGAGGATATTAATTATGATGAAGATGGCTATGATCCAGACGATTACAACGAATATGGCTACAATCGAGAGGGTTACGACAGCGATGGCTATAATGAATATGGCAATGCAGAGGGTGGAATTCTCTCAGGGGTCTCGAACTTAAAGTCTAAAAATCTGTTAAAAAACTATGAAGCCATACAAATGGCAAAACAACAATCAGAGGCTGTAGAAGGTAGCCAATCATCAATGCCATCTACGGGCGTCATTGGTCAAATGCTGAGTATGTTCCATCGCACGCCGGAACAGATAGCCGCGTCAAATGCTTATCAATATCAGAATTTAACGTTCAATAGTGTCAGTCAGTACAGACCCAAACAGCGACAACTGCAAAGCGTCTATAGCTATGATTATGTGACACCAACGATTAGCTCATCCATACAGATACCGTTAGCATTCGATTTTAACCATAGTACAGTTACGGTAGACCCATCGGCAATCATGCCTATCGTGGCATTGGTTAATCCTGAAAACACCCCTTTACCTAACCAAATGACCTCACATACCGTTAGTTTTGGGTTGCCTGAGAGTATTACGGCGCAGCTGCCGCCAGCAGTGCTTTACGATGCCGCCATCGCTGCCATACAGAGCAGCATGGCAGAGCTTGCGCCCGAGCACTTTAGCACGGTAGATATTCGCAGTGATGCCTTTGCCAAAGAAGTCGGGGCTAGTCGTGCGGTAAAAGTCTATTTTGGCAGTAAGCAAAGCGGTGAGATGATTGGCAAGACCCTAAAATACATGACAAAGTCGCTACAGGATTATGTCGATGCCAATCCACAGAAATATCCTGATGGCGCTATGCTAAAAACTGCGCTTGCGAAAGTGCAGCTATACAATAAAGGCTACCAAAGTGCGGATGTAGGTTCGCTTTTGCAGCTAATTGAAGCCATAGGTCCGATCTCTTTCAATCAAATAAATTACTATTACTTAGATCGTTCAGATCGCCTGCTTGCCAAGCAGCAGCGGATAAATATCGGTGGCGATTTGATGGGCTCTACGACCAGCGTGCTAAACCAAATACGCTACGATAAAAGCAGCTTTAATAACCATGCACTAACGCCTTTATTAGCTGAGTCTTTTGGTGCAAATGCTAAAGCGGCTATCGATGGCAGTGCATGGATGGCAGAGCAACGCCAACAAAAAGACAGGCTGCAAACGGCACGTTATGCCCGCTATAATTATAGTGGTCGCAGTGGTGATTACGATGATGACGACTATGGTAGCGATTATGCGGATGGTGATAGCAGCTATGAGGCAGCAGAATATGACAGTGTTGATCGTCCAGATGATAATGATATCGAAGACGATGCCGCAGATGATGCTGACAACAGGATAGACGATCAAAAATAACGCTATCTTGTCATATTCAAGCACATATTCAATAAGGATAAAAAATGAAAAAAGCACATCAAATCATTGCAAGTCATCTTTCGTCAGTTCTTAATGGCAATCATTTATTTGTTGGTGCATTGGTCACAGGGGCGCTATTGTTAACGGGTTGCCAATCTACCAGTCTTGACCACTCTAATGCTACGACTGCTAAGCAAACGCCAGTGGCAGCCAAGACAGCACTGGCGATGGCGTTACAAAAAAAGCGCCGACAGTCTTTTAGCTACCATAGCAATCTTGAGATTAGTAACGAGCAGCAGTTTAGTGATATAAATATGGAAATAGATGCCAAAGCGCCAGTCGCCTCAGTTTATATCGATGAATATTGCGAAGACACACACGATCAAGCATATGCCACCTTACTTACTCAAGCAGAAACGCAAAATAAAGATATTTTGGCGGCGGATTATGATGCTGAGCGAACGACGCTGAAAGATCGCTACCTTGAGTGTACGGATACCTATGAAGCATGGGTAGAGAGTAAATATGATAGTGAGATCACTGTGCCAGCGTTTTACCAACAGTTATTTGACAATTACGACGACCGAGCAACAGCGCAAGATATCAAAAAAGCAAAGTTGCTAGATGCTTATGTACTAAAGCCATTGTCTATCAATGCTCAAGGTATCTATCGGCCGATGGCGGGTAAGGCGACGATGTTGGCGAGCGTTCAGTATCACGCGCGCAATCATCAAAGCAGTGTCAATCAGCCTATTTATTTAGATTTGAAAAACGGTAATATTTATCTATGGGCAGATAATTTTGCGATGTTTAATTCAGAAATGTTAGACGATAAGCTCGGTACAAAATGGCGCAACAAATGGTTAAAGCTAGCCATTGATGATGGCAGCTTACCCAAAGGTTTTGGTAGTGAATTGATAAAAAGCCATTTTGCAGCGTTAGATGCCACATTTGATGCTGCCCCTATTAGCCAGTTTGATTATGTCGCCCCTAATACGCTAGCATCGCTCTCTCCCAAGTTACCCGCGCATCAGCTACCAGCAATGCTAGCAAGTAACCAAGTCATTCGCCGTGTACAAAGCGCTGAGAGTTATGAGCAGTTTTATCAAGATTATATGCGCATCGTTTACGAGCGGATTAGTCAGCGATATCCAGAACTGGTCAAAGAAAGCGCAGCTTACGAGGTAGATAATACAAGTGCTGATAAATTTACCAGTCAAGCGTTAGTGCAGCAGATGCTAGCAATGATAAAGAGTGGCATCGACAGTGGCAGTGAGACAATAGAGGAAACAATGGCAGAGGCAAAAGAAGAGACGCAAGAGTTGTATGGATTTGATAAGCGTGGTCAGCTCAAATGGCAGCATCTGCGTAGTGAACTTCCGAGCGAAACCGCCGATAGTAAGAACATGGTCATAGATGTTTTGCAGCAATACTCCGCTATAAGCGCTACAGACATGGCATTTCCCAATTTACCAAGTGATGTGCAAGTGCCTAATGCCAGTAATAGTATTGATATGCGCGAGTATGGTAGTGAGTTGATGCAGTACTATCGTGATGGCAATGGTACTGCGATAGGAAAGATGATGTTTAGTGTCATGCCAATGGCTAAAGAGAAATTTGGGACGGTTGATTAAAAGCGGATTAATCGTAGGTAAGTTTAGTTAGTCGTTATTGAAATTGAATACATAAAAAAGCGCACCGTTTATACGATGCGCTTTTTAGTTTTCACGCTTATAAAACATTAAATATTAATACAAGTCTCTGTATTGATAAAAGCTTACATACCTTGATGTGGTTTGCCATGCATTTTACCGTGCTCTGAGCCTTTATGACCTTTCGCCATTTTTTCAGCTTTTAATGTAGCAAGTTTGGCGCGTTGCTCAGCGGTCAATACCTGAGAGATAGCATGTTGAGTCTGTACGCGCTCAATGAAGTGCTGTTTGGTTTTAGCCGCTTGCTGATCAGCTAAGCGATTGACTGCTGCTGTATTTAGAGTGTTAGCATTGGTCAATGCTTGCATTTGTTGCTGCATTTGCACCCGTTCTGCTTTGTTTTTTGTACGGTCAGCTTTACGGTCACCGTGTTGTGCTTGCATGATGGCTTTGATTTGCGCTTGTTGCGTTGCTGTTAGATCTAGCTGCGACATTGGACCTCTCATGCCGCCTTTTTTCATGCCACCTTTTTTCATGCCATCTTTATGCTGCATTTTGCTGGTCGTTGGTGTGGTATCAGTGGTTGCATTAACACTGGTACAAGCCGTTACGGTGAAAATGCTAGACATTGCTAATACTGAGCCCATTAATAATTTTTTCATCATCATTACCTTAATTTATGGTGCATACGTTATTGGTTGCGAAAAAGTCAGTTTTTATCTGATCAGCTTATGAGTGCTAAGTGTCCCGGATAGCCACTATCCATCACAGCTTGTTATCAGTAGCTGCTGCTGATAGACGCTATATTACGACAGTTAAAGGTTACGAACATTTATGAAGTATTAAGAAAGGTAACGTTTATAGCGAATCGATAAGCAATTGACTGATAATATGGCTAATAAAGCGATCCAACGCTTAAGGAGAAAGATGTGCCACACATACTACTAGGCGATGATGACGAAGAGTTGACCCAGTTATTACAAGAATACTTACACAATCATGGGGTGACATGCGACTGCGTTCACGATGGCGAGGCTGTCATACAGAAACTCAAAACCGCGAGCAATAATGTACTTAATGGTGCTGCTTATGACTTGCTGGTACTAGATATTATGATGCCAAAAATCGATGGATTGAGTGTCTTGCGTCAATTGCCCAATATCAGTGATATCCCTGTCATCATGCTGACCGCAAAAGTGGAGGAGATTGATCGTATCATTGGTCTGGAGCTTGGTGCTGATGATTATATAACCAAACCTTGCAATCCTAGAGAACTGCTGGCACGTATCAATGCCGTCATCAAGCGCACCAATGCGGCGGCATCAGAGCATACGCCGCTACCAGAGAGCCGTTTGCATCTGGATCAAAACCAGCGGCTTTGTCAGATAGATGGCATAGAGCTACAAGTGACGGGGACAGAGTTTGATTTGTTGGTTGCGCTACTGAAACAAAAAGGTGAGGTGGTGAGCAAAGCGTGGCTGTCAGAGCATGTTTTACAACGTGAATTACAACCCTTCGACCGTAGCCTTGATGTGCATGTCTCACGACTCCGCAAAAAACTCCAACCTTTTCATGATGAGCCGATCAAAGCGGTTCGTGGTAAAGGTTATCAGCTGGTATTGTAATGATGGAATCATCGATGAAGCCTCCAATATTTAAGATACGTATGACCCTGTTTTGGCGTTTGTTTTTAAGCTTATTAGTGACGATTCTGATAACCTCAGTTTTATCCATTATGGTGGAACGTTGGCTGGTCGAAAAAGCACTAACCGCTCGTATGGATGTGCAAATTGATAGTTTATTGGTTAAGCGCCAAGAAATGACTGAGGCGTTACAAATAGGTGATTTAACCACCGTCAGGGAGATGTACCGTCAAGATCGGCGGCTTATGAATCAGATCAGAGTCTATGATGAGCAAGGTGCCATTATATTTCCACGTTATCGTGATAGAGATGGGCGTAGGCAAAAACCTATGAATAGCGATCGACAGGTAATGGGGTATTCATCAATGCTACCAATACAGTCAATGCCTAATGCGGATAATAAAAAACCCGATAATAAAATGTCTGGTAATCAGGATGATAGAGTATCGAATAACGAACCGTCACTTTTAAATCATATCCTGTCACCGATGACCCCGAATCGCGCGAAGATGGCTGATCCTGATAGTCGTCCTGAACTGGCAGACATGACGGTCGTCTTACCAGATGAGCAGGCTGTGATCATACAATTGCGTCCGCATCTGCGCTTTTCAGACGTCGTAGCGCTGCAACGTGGCAATTTCCCCATACGTTTACTGTTGATTATTATCTTTAGCGTCTTGGTTTGTGTTTGGCTGAGTCGTACATTGACCCAGCGTATTCGCCGTGTGCAAAACACCGTACATCGTATGATTGACGGCGACTATCAGGCCCATCCAAATCTATCAAAAATGGGCGATGATGAATTGGGTTTGCTGGCTAAAGATGTGGCCAAACTCTCAACGCGGCTGGCTGAGAGTGAGCTGGCACGCAAGCAGATGCTCAGTGATATCTCGCATGAGCTACGATCGCCACTGGCGCGTCTTGACGTTGCGACTGAGCTGACTCGCGACTTTGCACCGAATGCCAGTCGTTACCTCGACCGTATCGACAAAGAGTCGGCGCGGATGAATGAGTTGATTGAGCAAATCATTCATATTCAATCTCTACAAATGCAGCAATATACGATCGATAATATAGAAAACGAAGCGGTTGATCTCTCTGATATTATCAGTGAAATTGGTCAAGACGTTTGCTTTGAGTTTCAACATAAAAACGTGCGCTGGCAATGGCAGCCGAGTCATACACGCGTGATAGATTCTTTATCAACGGCTTACTCAGCCACTCCTTGGACTGTGCTTGGTAACCAAGAGCAGCTACATAGCGCGCTTGAAAATGTCATCCGTAATGCTTTTATGCATACTGCCTCTGATTCAACAGTGATTGCTGATATTAAAGAAGTGGAGATGGAGGATAAGAAACCTGCGATTCAAATCAGCATAATGGACGAGGGCGGCGGCGTCGCGGATAAAGATGTAGAGCGTATTTTTCACCCCTTTGTACGGCTTGATTCGGCTCGCCATCGTGAAACAGGTGGCTATGGTTTGGGGTTGGCAATCGTCCATGCGGTTGTGATGGCGCATAAGGGTCAGATTCATGTCTACAATCGCCAAGATGATATTCAAGGGTTGGTGGTACAGATAGTGTTGCCTAGCAGATAAGAAGATAAGAAACATTTTATATGAAATTTATGTGCTTATCATGTGTTTACAATACAAATAAGCGCATATCCTACCTATACTAAAAGCTAAATTTTTTCAAAAAATGGTCCCAATTTAATGTAAATACTCAAAAATTAAATATTTTATATTCGTTTTAATGAATATAATAGACAAATGGTAATAAATGCCAGACGGACGACATTGTTACTCTCTATATATTCGGTAATACTAATATATAGAGAGAGTGATACAGAACTTACAAAACAAAACGTCTTATTTCTTAGACGTTAGTATCGGTAACATTAGATGGGTTTCATTATTATAAGTTTATAAACCATTTCACTTTGTTATATCGACTCTCTTGCAAGATGGATTTTATCTCTGATTTTTTAAATCTGAAAAGTCTGTAAGGGAGTACATATCATGAACCGCATCTATAAAGTCATCTGGAATGAAGCCTTAAATTGCTTTACCGCAGTCGGTGAATATGCAAAGGGGCGTGGCAAATCTTCCAAATCTAGTGTTAGCTCTAACACTGCTATCAACACAACATCTAACCTATCTACAATCAAGACATTACGATTAAGTGCCATAGGCCTTGGACTATTGGCTGCTGGTTTTGGTATGCAGACGAATGCTACGGGTACAGAAAATCACCATGATGGCGATTATACTCATAGCCATGGCAGTCACGGCGTACATGCCCATACCTCTGGTAACAATAGCCACAACAATAACTCTGATCAAAACAATCCTGAAGGTTCAATAACACTAAATTTCGAAGGTGATAATCCTACAACTATCACACGCAGTAATGGCGAGACACTTAATATTTTAGGTGGTGCAACTGGACCACTGACGGATGGTAATATAGGTGTATTCGGTATTGGTAACACCTTAACTATCAAATTAGCAGAAGATTTAACGGGTTTGGAAAGTGCGACTTTTAACGGTGGTGTCGTTATTTCTGCTACAGGCGTTAATGCTGGCAATAAAAAGATCGTCAATGTAGATGATGGTTTGATTGATGCTAATAGTAAAGAGGCGGTTAACGGCTCCCAACTAAAAGCGTTAGATACTGTCGTTGCCGGCATTGATTTCCCTATCCGCTCTAGTAGTGCACAGCCATACACCACGTCAGTAACAGGTACTGATGCTCTTGCCGTTGGCTCTAATGCCAATGCAAATGGTAATAACTCAACCGTTATTGGAGAGAATACATTTGGGAACTCCAATGCAACCGTCATCGGTGAAGGTGCAAGATCTTCATTCAACGGCTTTGCTGGTGGTCAAGATGCAAAAGCAGGTGTTAATTCAGTTGCGATAGGTCAAAGAGCCACAAACGGAACCGCAAGTCGTGCGGTTGCGATAGGCTACGAAGCAAAAGCAACTGCCCAAGACACCGTTGCACTTGGTCTTGATGCACAAGCTCAGGCTTTAGGTGGTGTTGCACTAGGCAAAGGTTCTAGAGCAAATGCTCTAAACAGCGTTGCTTTAGGTCAAAACTCTATTGCAACTGTACAAAGTGGTGCTTCATTCTTAACCAATGTTGCTGCTGATGCAAATAATGGCACAGTCTCGGTAGGAGCTGTTGAAAGCGAACGTCGTATCATTAACGTTGCAGGTGGCTCAGCAGATACTGATGCAGTGAATGTATCTCAGTTAAAAGCTGTCACAGACATTGCAAATGAGGGCTGGGATATCAGTGCACAAGGCAACAGTGCTACTGCAAGCAATGTTGGACCTGGTGAAGCAGTTGACTTCAATAGCAAAAACAGCAACATCATCGTCTCTAAAGACTCAACGAGCAATGATGTCTCATTTGAACTCAACAACGATCTTGATCTAGGAAATAACGGCAGCGTCAGCACAGGTAATATCTTTGGTGGCACTCAAGTTAATCGCTTGGGCATGATCACAGGTGGTCTGGCAATGGGCGGTGTGACTACGGTCAGCGGCATTGGTGTGACAGTAACAGGTACAAACCCACTGTCTAATGCAACGTTGACCAGTGATGGTCTAAGCATGGTCAATGGCCCAAGTATCACTAAATCTAATGGTATCAACGCTGGTAATAAGAGAGTGACAAACGTCAAAGCGGGTGTCTTAGATAAAGATTCTGTCAACGTTAGTCAGCTAAATAGCTCATCTGCCGCTGCTAAAACAGAAGTTGCCGCAGGTACTAACGTGGCTGATGTTGTGAAATCTATAGGTCAGAACGGTCAAGATGTCTATACAGTCAATGCAGACGGTGTCACCGCTTCGGCTGGGTCTACAGCAGTCACAGTCAAAGCTGGTAAAAAAGACGAGGAGACTAACAAGACCGACTATGCCGTTGACTTAAGTGCAGATAGCAAAGCCAGCTTGGTAAAAGCTGATAGCGCTATGCAGACGGTTATCACTCAAATAGATGGCAATGAGGTTAAAACACTGGATAAAACAGACAATACGGCTAACTTCCTCACAGGAGACAACATCGTTCTTAGTGCTGAAGATGGTGGTATTAAAGTGGCGACAGCAGCGGATGTTACCTTTACCAGTGTCACCGCAGGGGATACCTTGTTGAACACAGGTGGTGTCAGCTTCTTGGGTGGCAGTACGGTTAGACTAAGCAGCATGGGTCTTAACAATGGTGGCAACAGAATCACTGAGGTAGCTGATGGTGAAGATGATACAGATGCCGTTAATATTAGACAGTTGAATGCAACCAACAGCACGGTCGACTTGGGACTAGACTTTACAGGAGACGACACTACCGTTGTTGTCAATCGTAAGTTAGGTCAAACCTTAACAATCCAAGGAGGCGCGACAGAGTTAACTGATAACAACATCGGTGTGGTTGCTGATGAAGATGGCAATCTAAACGTTAGATTGGCTGAAGATGTAATGCTTGGTAGAAATGGTAGCGTGAGAATGGAAAGCACGGTGCTTAACAATGCAGGCGTCACCATCACTGATGGTCCTAATCAGACCATTACGTTAAGTAACGAAGGTCTTGATAATGGTAATAATAGAATTATCAAAGTTGGTGAAGGAATTGCGCCAACTGATGCCGTAAACTTCGCACAGCTCACAACGACCAATAACGAAATTGCCAAAGGTATTAAAATTGGTGATGGCAATAGCGACAATGACCAGCAATTTGCATTAGGTGATACGATCAATGTCACAGGTGATAGTAACCTTACTACTGTTGCTTCTGCGACTGGCGTTCAAGTTAAACTCAACAACCAGTTGGACTTGGGAGATGAGGGCAGTATGCAAATAGGCAATAGCATCATGAACAACGCAGGCTTTACCTTTATAGATAGTGGCTTAGGTAGAACGGTCACATTGAGTAGCCGTGGTCTAGACAATGGTGGCAACAGCATTCGTAATGTTGGTAGAGGTGAGCTGAACTCTGATGCCGTAAACGTCGGGCAATTGAGAGAAGTGACCATTGCCTTGGATCGAGGTTGGGATATCACTGCTCAAGGTGATATTGCTACTCAGGTAAGACAAGGAGATGCTATCGACCTAAATAGTAGAGACGGTAATATCAAAGTGTCTAGAACGTTAGTCAATGATGTGGCTGCCTTTTGATGCTAGCACAGGTTTTACGTGCAGCGGCTATACCTACCAATGCTAATGACATTAGTTTTTGATCTAAGCCCAGATATCACTTTGAACAGTGTCACCACCGGTGATACTACTATCAATGATAATGGACTCACGATTGCGGGTGGTCCAAGCGTCACGAAAAGCGGCATTGATGCAGCTGACACCAAGATTACCAATATCCAAAATGGTGAAGTAGCTGCAGACAGCCAAGATGCCGTTAATGGTAGTCAACTCTATGCCCAAGGCAGTGGTATCAGCAGCATTATCGGTGGTAACACCGTCTATAATCCTGAAAACGGTACTTTCACTAATAGTGATATCGGTGGAACAGGTCAAGGCAATATCGATGGTGCGATTGCTTCTATTAGACAAGGGTCGATCGAAATTAATGAAAACGTACAAGTTAATACTAGCAACATCACCAGTAATACAACCGATATCACACCAATACCACAAATATTGCTACTAACACTAGCAATATCGCGACTAACACAACCAATATTACGACCAATACCACCAATATCAACACCAACACGGATAGGCTCGATGCTGGACTCAACTTTGGTGCAGACAGTGGTGCTAATATCAATAAACCAATTGGCGATGATAGTGTCCTAAGCTTCACAGGTGGTAACAACATAACGACCACCGCAGAGGGCAGTAGCATCAAGTTTGTATCTGAACGGTAATATCAGCGTTGATAGTGTCACAGCTGGGACGACAGTCATCAATAGTAATGGCATCACCATGCAAGATGGGCCGAGTATGACTGCTCAAGGTCTATATGCAGGTAATCAACGCATAACTGGTGTCGCCGATGGTGTCGAGGCGACAGATGCTGTCAACTACAGTCAGCTTAGTGCACTTGATAGTCGACTCAATAGCAATATGAGCGATCTTGGTTACAGAATCGATGAAGTGGAAGACGACGCAAATGCGGGTATCTCAGCTGCGATGGCCATGTCTTCACTACCTCAAGCTTATATCTCAGGTAAGTCGCTGATCGGTGGCGGTATAGGTACGTACAATGGAGAAAGTGCCGTAGCGATTGGTTTCTCTAAGCTATCTAACGACGGTCGCTGGGTTATCAAAGTGAACGGTACAGCAGATACCCAAGGCAACGTAGGTGGAGCAATTGGTGCAGGCTTCCATTTTGACTAAAGAGGCTGCTCAATTATAAATTTTGATAAGATATAAAAAGCAAGACATTAGATGTCTTGCTTTTTATGGATGAAAATAAATATTTAGGGTCTGTTGAACATTCAAATATTAGGACTGCTGATCGCTAAAATC
>NZ_AHVZ01000012.1:0-15461 GCF_000247495.1 Psychrobacter sp. PAMC 21119
GTCCTCGTCTACCATCACAGGTGATGCTTTGTATATCTACGCCTAACGATACTAGATGATCAATCCCTTGCTTATAAGCACTATTGGTTTCATGACTGACTATCGCATAATTAAGAACGGTTCTAGTGGTGTTGTCCATAAAGACCATTAAACCAAACTTGCGACCAAAGTAAGTGGTGTCCATGATGATATTAGCAGTCTTAGGACGTTTAACTGGATACTCAATACTGATTTTATCTAAGCGTCTTTGAATGGTTTTAAGACTACAGTGATATTTATCCGCCAGTTGTTGGTAGGTCTGTTTTCCTTGCGTATATTCAGTCCAAAGCGTTCGGTTATTAAGTCTTTTGCCACCTAAAAACTGCCGCCTGCAAGCTAGACATTGATACTGCTGTTTGCCAAGCTTACGTCCATTCTTCTTGGTGTGTTTATCACTACAAAAAGGGCAGTTTTTTGATTCATGGCGTTGATTCCTTGGAAATATAGACAGTATATAGCGTTAGACCCTACGTCAGCATGAAAAATGTCCATTACACCAGTATCGACTATAGCTTTGTATGAATAAAAAAGCCCTTAACGTCATAATTGATGTTAAGGGCTTTTTTTTGATTATGACTTTTGATTCTTTATTCAGCAGACTCCATCATCGCTTCATGATGATTTTGCATATCTGCTTCGCTGGTCATACTGTCCATATCGTGCATGCTATGATTCATGGTGTCATCCATAGCGGGTGTCATGTCATGATTCATTTGACTCATATCATGATGGGCATTAGTATCTGCATCAGTAGTCGTCGCAGAATGGCTGCCATGATTCATTGATCCATCCATGGGCATGTCCATCATTTGTGAATCATTCATCTGCATATGATCGCCATGCATATTGGACATATCATGCCCACCATGCATATTTGCCATGACTAAGGGCACGACAATGACGGCCATACCTGACACTACCATCAGCGCGCCATTCATCTGGCGTAGACGAAAGCGTCCAATTTTGTCGCGTAGCCAGCCAACGGTTTCGTGTGTCGCAACCAGCATTGGTACTGTGCCCAGACCAAAGATGAACATCAATGCTGCACCGCTTAATGGGTCATGGGCAACCACTGCAATCAGTAGAGCGCCGTAAACCAAACCGCAAGGCAAAAATCCCCACAACAGACCAGCGGCTAATGCTCGTGGAAAGGTGTTTAAAGGAAACACTTTTTGACGCAGTGGACTGAGATACTGCCAAAAACGCATACCATAGCGCTCAAGTTTGGTCAAAAATGGCGCGCCAAGCATGGTCACACCAACAAAAACCAGCACAAGACCTAATAAAATACGCGGCATATTATTGCCTCGCATCAATGGCTCTAATACTGTCGTACCAATCAGACCTGCGACTAAACCTAATAACGCGTAGCTGCTAAGACGCCCTAAATGATAAGTGGCTACAAGAGCGCGGCGTTTGGCTGGGCTAACGTCTTTCATAGACAGACCAAAAGCCGTCACCAAACCGCCGCACATACCTAAACAATGCGGTGAACCAAAAAATCCCATTAGTAATGCCGCAACGAGTAAAGCTGTGGTCATGGGGTACTTCTCCTAAAAATGGCGAAAGGTGAGCCTACTTTTATAGTTGGTCACTGAGAAAAAAATGAACAGCAAGGCGTGCAAAGGCAAAATGTTTTTAAAGCTATGTTTTAGGTGTGTTATCAATATCAGCAGGCGCAATCGCTGTGATATCAGTACGAGCTGATTGGTCATTGACAGCATCATCCACCGGGATGGTACTGTCAATTTGCGTACTTGGTGCTGACGGCTCGTGAGCTTGCATGGTTTGTCGACGTTCTTGACGATCATCTAATATAATGCGTTGTGAAGCATTGTCTAAGTCTTCAAATTGGTTTGATTTGACCGCATAACGCACTGCCCAGATGGCGACCACAAACAGCATTAAACTTAGTGGAATTAACAAAAATATACTGAGCATGGCAAACCTCTTGAATAGCAGTTTCTGACATTATAATACACTTGTCATCAGTGTAATGGATGACTTGTAGAGGTAAAGGTGATGTAGCGAATCATTGGAAAATATAAGGCACGGAAATCAACCATGGTATGAACCAATTATTGACGTTATTGCACAGGCGTTTTTGCGGCATTACCTCTGGGTGTCAATAGCTGTTCGGACGTCACGTCATTCGCATGGCGACAGTCTATCTGCGGACGTATCACATCTCGCAAGTAGGCCGCGATTTCGTAAACGGCACGCCGTGAGTGACTCAGGTTTTGTGCTGGTTTCATCCAGTCACGCCTGACGGGCAATGGTGCCTCGATTGGCGTGCTATTGATACCATTTAGAGCAAATTGTCTGCGGGCACGTGCCATATGGTAGCCATCAGTAATGAGATAAACATGATGTAGCGGAATGCGCTTAGCCGTAAAGCGGGCATTTTCGCACGTATTCATACTGGCGTTTTCGCTTATCAGACCATCGATGCCATGCTCGATGAGCCATTGACCGAGCCAAGGTGCTTCGGCACCACTGAGAACAATAGGCAAGGGTAAATCATGATAAGCAGTGGCAGCGGTACGAGCACGATTGAGACTGTAGTTATTGAGGATAATTTGGTTATTGTGATCGTTGGTTAGACCACCACCCAAAACCACATAAGCGGTAGGTGGAGAGCTCTTTGCGACCGATGGCATGCTGGGCAATGGCAAAAGCATAAATACATAAACGACCGCTTGCGAAAATAGCGGAGTGAATAGGCTAATGAGCACTAAAATGACAGAGGTTGAGCCAAGCAAAAAGGTGACGTTAATGATGCGAAACAGCTTCACCATACGTTCGGCTGATCGCAAATAGTATCGCCATAATCGCTTAGATAATAGCCGCTTAGACCACATGCTCATCATACCCAATGGAGCCGTCTGCATTTATCCAAACAGGCTCACGCGATAACTGAATGGCAAATTTTTCATATACGGTAGCAGCGATATAGCGCTGAGCTGTCGCGACATCATCTTGGGTTGCTCGATAAGGGGTGTGATTGGTCAGCACCAGTGCTTGCTGCTGATGGGTGACAATAGGGGCGATACCGCCACCTTTTAAACCAGCCTGTTCAATCAACCAACCAGCGGCAACCTTTACCATTGCCTCGGGCATAGGGTAGCCAACGATAGCAGGATAAGTCTGTTGTAGGGCAGTAAACTGTGCTTGAGGAATAATAGGATTCTGAAAAAAACTGCCACAATTAGGCAGCTGCTTAGGATCAGGGAGTTTTTGCTGACGAATATCGATGATCGCTTGCATGACGTCGGCGGGAGTGGGTTGCTCACGATGTTGCTGTTCAGCGTAGCGCTGCGCCACTGTGTGCACATCGCCATAATTAGCTAGGATTCTGCTGGCATCGGTATGCAGTCTAAAGCCAACGCGGCTGATCAACCATGTATTAGGCGTGCGCTTAAAAATACTATCGCGATAGCCAAACTGGCAGTCTGTTAGCGATAGACGATGCCACGTTTGAGTTGGTAAATGATAAGCTCGGACGTATTGTAAACAGTCCTCTAGTTGGACACCGTAAGCGCCGATGTTTTGTACTGGTGCAGCACCCGTTAGACCCGGTATCAGTGCCAGATTTTCTAATCCATACCAGCCATGCTCAACAGTATGAACCACTAAATCATGCCAGTTCTCACCCGCCATCACTTCAATATCAACATAATCGTCAGTTTGAGTAGTCAGATGAATACCACGCATCTGTGGCTGCAATACCACCGCATTTAACTCTGCTGGCAATAACACGTTGCTACCGCCAGATAAGACGAATAACGATGGCTTATGCCCAGAATTATTGGCATAGCTTTTCATAAAAACGTCTAGCTGCGCCTCATCTGTCAAGGTCACGACAGCGTCAGCGACACAGGCCAACGCCATAGTATTACCATGCGACAAATCGACCGACTGCGCACTGAATAAGTCAATCGGTAACTCAGTTGATACAGGGTGTTGGTCGCGGGATTCAAGATGCACAGCTGAGGTCATAACATAGCCTATGGGGCAAATAAACAAAAAATGATGCGGTGTTTATTATAAAGGATACAGTCTATAAAAGTAGCATAAATATGGACGGTATCGCTAGCAAGTCTTCCAACTTTCGATCCAAGCCTGTGCGCTTGACTCAATCCGTTCGATCACCTCTTCAAAGGCATCGCTATCGCCTTTATAAGGGTCTGGCACGTCATCGCCGCCATAAGTAGGGTCTTCTTCACTGAATAACGCCAACTTTGCTAAACTGTCATCTGTATCCGATAGACTGTCTTTAATGGCTTGTAGGTCGGCTAAATTTTGCGTGTCCATTGCCAGTATTAACTCAAAATTACGAAAGTCATCAGCACTTACTTGGCGGGCAACCAGTTTGTTGATTTTGTAACCGTATGCTTTTGCATGGCGCTGTGCACGCTCATCTGGCGCATGACCAATATGCCAGTCGCCAGTGCCTGCTGAATCTACCTTGATCGATAAGCCTGCAATCGCCGCTTGCTGACGAAAAACTTCCTCAGCAGTTGGTGACCGGCAAATATTCCCTAAACAAACCAATAATACGGACGATGGGGTACAAGTTTTCATCAGCATAATATGACCTTTTCTTACAACAAAAAAAACATGCCATAAAAAACCGGCATTGATGATGCGGTTTATGAGCATGCTATCTAGTAGATAAATAAGTAATCAGCGTAACGCTTAATACCTTGAATGGCAAGGGTAGAAGCTAAACAATAGGGTCACGCAAGTGATTATCTCTAAAAGCAGCTCAGCTTTTAGAGATAGATTGATTCATTAACGTTAGTATAGTCGGTTTAATTTCAAAGTGTTACAAGGCAACCGAGTGTAGAGGTATAGGTCATACTTCAAGCGGGGTTAACGCTGTCACACTTTTATAGTGGATTTGACTATAGCTGTTAGTCTTGTTTGTTCTTAAAGCGTTGTATATCGCGGCGCTCTTTCTTATTGGGTTTGTTATCAGGGCGGGCAAGGTTGGCAAGTTTACGCTGCTCAGCATGATAAGCACGGCGCTCTTCGCTCTCCTCAGTCTCTGAATACAATACTTGCGCGGCAATTGCATTACCACGTTGCGCTGTTAGCGATTCGACAATGACGGTTTTTTCAGTCATGGCGGTGGCTGAGCCTTGGCGAATACTCAATTCATCTCCAACGGCAATCTCTTTGCTGGTCTTTACACGACTACCTGCATAATGTACCCGTCCGCTCTCGATGGCTTCTTTGGCAAGGGTACGGGTGCGATAAAAACGCGCTGACCATAACCATTTATCAAGACGCATACGCACAGCATCAGGCTGGCTATGGCTGGGTTGATTGTGGTTTTTATTGTGTTTACTCATCAAAACCTCATAGATATCAATAAAGTAAGATAATAATGGTGCTTTTTTTGCCAATTGAAAGAGCAGAAAGCTATTAAAATATGTAAAAGTAGATTTTTATCGCCAATAGTGCTGAGCATGGAAGCTTCGACTTAGCCATTGAAGGAACATGCATAGCAGCCTCTCAATTTATGCTTTAAATAAAATCATTTACACCATTGTTTCTCACAAGGTATGCCATCATGGTTGCCATCCATTTTTGTGTTGGGACAGTGGTTGGAGAAGTAAGTCGCTTCTGCACAGGATGTCATCTGGGAGCAATGTTTTCTACCGTCACACGAAAAGCTTGCCACGGTTGTTTGTGGCGATAATACTGGATTTACCACTGAAACTGATGATGAAGTTGCCTCTAAATCGACATAGGTTGGTGGTATATCATCGAAGTCAGTAGATGTGAAAGCACCATTAGCAGAACGGTCAGACATAACTTCAGTAGTAGGAGTGTTCATGGCGTCTTTAGGTTGAAGCAACTTATAACCCACAAGTGCTAAAACGAGCAATATAACGGTTATTAATATCTTCTTAATCATCGTTCAGTACCTGTTTATAACCGCTACATTATTTTATAACCACTACATTACAATCACTACAAGTTAATGATTTCTACAAACGGACAACCTCTACGAATTCATTAATGGCCGTTTTCTAATTCATTAAAAAACGGCCATGCTAGAGAATGGCCTATCGCTATTCTGTTTATTTCAAAAACAGTTGATAGCCGATATTGTCGGTAATAGTCGTACAGTCATAGCCGATATCAAGTAGGGCGTCTTGTAATAAACGTGAATTACTTTCAGAGGCTTGTAGACCAACCAACACACGACCTTCAGCAGCACCATGATTGCGGTAATGGAACAAGGTAATATTAAAATCATCGCCCAGCTTTTCTAAGAAAGTAAGCAACGCCCCGGGACGTTCAGGAAAAGCAATCTTCAACAGTTGCTCATTTTCGACATGTGCGTGACCACCAATCAAATGACGGATATGTGATTTGGCGATATCATCATCGGTTAGGTCATGCGCGGTATAACCATCGTCTGCCAACTGATTGCTGATGGTTTTGCGCTCTTTATCCCCTTCTTTTAAGGCGATACCGACGAATATCGCCGCAGGTTCCATCGAGTCTGGGGATTTTTTGCTATCGGCACGGTAGTTAAATTCAGTGATATTACGTCCATGTAGGCTACGGCAAAAGTTTAAGAACGCCCCAGTTTGCTCAGGAATCGTTACGGCAAAAATGGCTTCTTTTTTCTCACCAATTTCAGTACGCTCAGCGATATAACGCAGACGATCAAAATTCATATTGGCGCCGCAAATGATACCGACGCAGTTTTTACCTTGTAGATTATGAGCTTCAATGTATTTTTTCATGCCAGCAACAGACAGTGCACCGGCGGGTTCAACGATGCTCCGGTTTTCTTCAAAAATGTCTTTGACGGCAGCACAGACTTCATCATTACTACAAGTAACGACCTCAGGTTCGACCACAGGACCCGAGTTATCGCTTTTTTGAGTACGTACTACCTCAAAAGGCAACTCGCCAATTTGGGCAACGGCCACACCATCGACGAAGAGTCCTACTTGCTCAAGTTTCACGCGTTCATTCGCTTCGAGTGCGGCTTTTAAGCAGGCTGATTGTTCCGCTTCTACGGCGATGACTTTGACATGCGGTGCCACTTCTCCTAAGAATGCGGCGACACCTGAGATGAGACCACCACCGCCAACCGCGACGAAGACGTAATCCATATTACGCCATTGTTGGGTCAGCTCAAGTCCAATGGTACCTTGTCCGGCGATGACCAGCTCATCATCGTAAGGTGGAATAAAGGTTAGGCCCTCACGCTCAGCACGATCAATCGCATAGCGGTTGGCTTGGTCAAAGCTATCACCATGTAAGTCGACATTCCCACCAAGCGCTCTCACTGCATCCACTTTGATATCGGGTGTGGTGGTCGGCATGACAATGATGTTGTTAAGCGATAATTTGCGCGCAGAGTAGGCAACCCCTTGTGCATGGTTGCCCGCTGAAGCACAAATGACACCGCGCGCTTTTTGCTCATCGCTCAATTGGCTGATGCGGTTATAAGCACCGCGCAATTTAAAGGATTTGACCGGTTGTAAATCCTCGCGTTTAAAACGAATATCATTAGCAAAACGTTGGGTCAGCTTGGGTGCCGCTTCTAGTGGCGTTTGAATAGCAACGTCATAAACGGTGGCTTGCAAGATGGCTCGTACCCAGTGTGACAGCATAATGATTCCTAAAAAAGTGAATATAAAAACGAAATAGATTAGCCTATGCTGATTTTAACTATCTTGCAAGACACAATTGCAGTTTTTGCATGATTTAAAATTTTGATGAAAGATGAGGTTGGTTGTCTATAAATATTTTATTAAAAAACATTGAATTATTTCCATATGTCTATATTATTGGACATATGGAAATAACCAATGCTATCGCAAGCTTTGCTGCGCTCTCTCAAGATACTCGTCTTAAGGCTTTGAGGTTGCTTGTTAGTCAAGAGCCTGAAGGTCTGCCTGCGGGTGAAATAGCCCGTCAATTATCAGTGCCACATAACACCATGTCAGCGCACCTATCGGTGCTGGCACGAGCGGGGTGGGTGGTTTCTCAACGGCACAGCCGACAGATAATCTATCGCGCCTCGCTGTCGCATATGGAAGCTGTTGTGCAGTTCCTATTGCAAGATTGTTGTGCAGGACATCCAGAATTATGCGCATCACTTATGAGCAGTTTAAACGGATGTGAAAGTGATATATCTGACAATAAAGACAGTCATTTAAACTAATACCAAGCCAAACCCACTTAATAAATTACATTGATAAAATAGGTGAAATTGCTATGACATCCTTAATTTTTCATAATCCAAAATGCGGTACTTCTCGTAATACGTTAGCCATCATGAAGGCATCTGGTGAGCATCCAGAAGTCGTGGAATACCTAAAAACTCCACCAGCCCGTGAATACTTAGTAGAGCTGTTGGCAAAGATGAACATCTCCCCAAGAGAGTTATTACGAAGTAAGGAAGCCATTAATGATGAATTGGGATTAGATAATCCTGAGCTATCTGATGATCAGATTATCGATGCCATGATTGCGCATCCTATTTTAATCAACCGTCCTATCGTGCTCACCAATAAGGGCGCAGCGCTATGCCGACCTTCAGAGCGTGTGTTTGAATTATTAGAAAATCCAGTCAGTAGCTTTACTAAAGAAGATGGAGAGGTTCTACATCATGGTTAAGGTTAATACAGGGCAACCTGACGTAGATGACTTGTCTAATCTAAGTGACTTGCCCAATATTGATTCACTCAATATACAACCTATTGATATTGAGTCATTAGTTAGTACAAACGACCCACGACACCCACCCAAGATATTGGTGCTATATGGTTCGTTACGTGAGCGCTCTTTCTCTAGACTGGCGGCTGAAGAGGCTAGCCGTTTACTGCGTTGGTATGGCTGCGAGGTGCGGATTTTTAATCCATCGGGTTTACCGTTGCCTGATGATGCTGATAGCAATCACCCTAAAGTACAAGAATTACGCGAGCTGGCGCAGTGGTCAGAAGGCATGCTGTGGGTCAGTCCAGAGCGTCATGGCAGTATTACTAGTATTATGAAAGCACAGATCGATTGGATTCCATTGTCATTGGGTGGCGTACGTCCGACCCAAGGTAAGACCTTAGCCGTGATGCAAGTCAGCGGTGGCAGCCAAAGCTTTAATACAGTCAATCAGTTGCGTATCCTTGGGCGTTGGATGCGGATGATTACTATCCCGAATCAATCATCTATTCCTAAGGCCTTTTTGGAATTTAACGACGATAATCGTATGGATAAGTCGCCCTTATATCTGCGTCTTGTGGATGTCTGCGAAGAGTTGGTGAAGTTCACTTGGCTCACGCGTGGGCGTTCAGCCTATCTGACTGATCGCTATTCAGAACGAGTTGAAAACGCTGAAGCAGTGTCGCAACGTGTCAATCAAAAATCGATCTAATCTCTTATATAGTCAAAACACCCTAAAAACGCTACGGCACTACTGATATCAATTTTTCTTGCTTGCTGTGCCTGCACAGACAGAGGCTATAAAAAATTGATATCAGCAGTGCATGATGTATCGATATTGCTTTTCACTGACTATACAATTAATACGCTGTAAATAAGGTTGCTCCATGCTCGCACTCATTATTTTTATCGTGACTTTGGTTTTGGTGATATGGCAGCCTAAAGGATTGGGCATTGGTTGGAGCGCAATGGGCGGTGCATTGGTCGCCTTGGCTTTCGGTGTGGTGCAGCTATCAGATGTCGGTGTGGTATGGGACATCGTTTGGGATGCGACTTTTACCTTTGTGGCGCTTATTATTATCTCGCTTATCTTAGATAAAGCAGGATTTTTTGGTTGGGCGGCTCTACATGTGGCCAGACTGGGCAATGGGCAAGGGCGGTTGTTGTTTCCCATGATTGTGATATTGGGTGCGTTCATTTCAGCCTTCTTTGCCAATGACGGGGCGGCATTGCTACTGACCCCGATTGTCATTGCTATTCTGCTACGTCTTAAGTTCTCACCGCCATCCGCTTTGGCTTTTATCATTGCGACTGGCTTCATTGCTGATACTGCCAGCCTGCCTTTAATTACGTCTAATTTGGTCAATATCGTCAGCGCCAATTATTTTGATATTGGCTTTGGACGTTATGCGGCGGTCATGGTGCCGGTAAATATTGTCTCTGTCATCGCGACATTAGCAGTGCTATGGGTGGTATATGCACGTCAAATCCCAAAACACTATGTCATTGCCAATCTTAGCGCGCCAATGTCTGCTATCGAAGATCCGTTAGTTTTTAGAGCGGCTTTTCCGCTATTGGCATTATTACTGGTTGCTTATTTTGCAACGGAGTCCTTGGGATTGCCTATTTCACTCGTCACCGGAGTCGCCGCGCTACTACTGATGGCAATCGCAGGTCGCTGGTGGCAAGGTGGTCGAGGTGCTGTCATTTCTGTGTCTGACATTGTACGTAAAGCGCCTTGGCAGATCGTGTTGTTTTCAATCGGTATGTATTTGGTGGTTTATGGTTTGGGTAATGCAGGGTTAACCGCTTACGGTGCTCACGTTTTAACTTGGTTAGGGAAGCAAGGCAATCTGATAGCAACATTAGGGACTGGGTTTCTTTCCGCTATTGTGGCTTCAGTCATGAACAATATGCCATCTACTCTCGTAGGCGCATTAGCGATTGATAGCGCGCAAGTACCTGCCTCTACTCGTGAGTTGATGATTTATGCCAATGTGATTGGCAATGATTTGGGTCCAAAATTTACGCCTATTGGAAGTCTGGCAACCTTATTGTGGCTGCATGTATTGGCAGAGAAAGACTATAAAATAAGCTGGGGGCAGTATATGAAAATCGGGCTAATTATTACACCGCCAGTATTATTAGCCACGCTACTGGCCTTGGTTTTTTGGTTGCCACATTTATCTCGATTGTAAAAGATTGACGTGATATCTTGCTATCAGAACCGGCTATACGCTGACATCCATTAAAGTCATCGGTTATAATAGCCGCGCATTTTACCTCTTTTGCCATTTACTTTTTTAAAACGATACGTTTATTTTACCAAGGATTTATGATGAGTGATCAGCAAGCACAGAAGCAAGCCGCCGCCAAAGCAGCGCTAAGCTATATCGAAGACGGTATGATACTTGGGGTAGGCACAGGCAGTACGGTCAACTGTTTGATTGAGCTCTTGCCGCAGTTAAAGCTTGCTGGCGCGGTTGCCAGCTCACAAGTGACTGAAGATAAGCTTCGTGCACTTGGCATTGAAATAGTAGATTTGAACTTTGCTGGTACGCTAGATGTTTATATTGATGGTGCTGATGAAGTCAATGAACACTTGCAATTGATCAAAGGTGGCGGCGGGGCACTCACGCGTGAAAAAATCGTCGCGGCGGCATCTAATAAATTTATATGTATGGTCGATGAGAGTAAGAGTGTCGAAATACTAGGCCGCGCGTTCCCAGTACCGATCGAAGTATTACCACAAGCACGCTCGTATGTGGCGCGGCAGCTAGCTCGTCTGGGCGGGGATCCTGTTTACCGTGATGATTTTGTCACCGATTATGGCAATGTCATTTTAGATACGTATGACTTAGATGTGAGCAATCCAATAGCGCTTGAGAAAGAGTTGAATAATATCGTTGGTGTGGTCTGTAATGGTATCTTTGCCGCCAACCAAGCGGATATTTTACTAAAAGCGGGTAGTGATGGGGTAATCACACTTACTCGTTAAAATTTCTTGATCATAATGTACCGAATTGATAGCAAAAAACAAAAAGGCAAATCACTGTAGATGTGATTTGCCTTTTTTATATTTACTAAGGCGTGTCTTCAATTCACTCGATAGTCATCTAAATGGGCTAAAAATGGCTAAATCTTGCCAAACATCGTCAAATAACTGGTTAATATCCCGATATTATCTACGCTATTTTTCTTGTTTGACGGCAATTTATCTCATTTTTATCACCATTTTTGAAATGAAGACACGCCCTAGTTGATAAATAGCTTATCGCTATATTTCTTAAATTTTGATCTTATCTTTTAGCAAAAATTCCATCAATGCTTTTTGGGCATGTAAGCGGTTTTCGGCTTCGTCCCAAACGACAGAGCGGGGATCATTTAGCATATCATGGGAAATCTCTTCACCGCGATGGGCTGGCAAGCAGTGCATAAACACCACTTCAGGATCAGCTTTGTCCAATAGAGAAGGCGTCACTTGATAAGGCGCGAAACGACGCGCGCGCGTGTTTTGCTCTGACTCTTGACCCATACTGGCCCACACATCAGTGACAATTAAATTGGCATCTTTTGCCGCATCTTGCACGTTTTCTACTAGACTGACGCAATGTGAGAAGCGCTCCATGAGTTTTGGATCAGGCTCAAACCCATAAGGCGCTGCCACACGTAATTCAAAACCAAACTGATTGGCAGCTTGCATAAATGATGAGCACATATTGTTGCCATCACCGACCCATGTCACGATTTTGTTTTCGATACTGCCGCGATGCTCATAGTAGGTCTGCATATCTGCCAGTAATTGGCAGGGATGATAATCATCGGTCAAGGCATTGATAATAGGAACACTTGAGTATTCAGCAAAAGTCTCAACTTTTTCGTGCCCAAAGGTACGAATCATGATGATATCAACCATGCTAGAGATGACACGTGCTGAGTCTTCTAATGGCTCACCGCGACCGAGCTGTGTGTCGTTCGGTGATAAAAATATGGCATTGCCACCAAATTGACCCATGCCTGTCTCAAACGAGATACGGGTACGAGTCGATGACTTTTCAAATATCATGCCAAGCGTACGACCCACAAAAGGCTGATAAATCTCGCCTGCGTGTTGCATCTTACGCAGCTCGCTTGCACGTTTGATTAGGTTTTCTAATTCTTGTTTGGTTAAATCAGATAAGGTTAAAAAATGGCGCAAACTCATAGTAATCCTAGCAGTCGATCGCAGTCAGTGAAACGTCATCAGTGTTCAATAGCATCGCGTCAGTGTGTGTTCAGTGCGTATGCGGGGTTGACAACAAACTTTTAGTATAGCGTATTTACTTTCAATGTAAACGGGCAATTTTATCAAGAGTAAATGGCTCACCAAATACGTCAAATAGAGTAGTCAGCCGTTAAATCCTGATAGGTTTCGATGATTACGCCAGTACACGGTTTGGACGTATGCTGAGGCGACACAGTAGCTCGTAGCTAATCGTACCAGCATGTCCTGCGACTTCATCGACGCGCGGTGCATCGCCCCAGAGCATTACTTTGCTATCTATGGCTAGACTCTCGGGTGCGCTACTGATATCAACGACTATCATATCCATTGCCACACGTCCGACTACGGGGCAACGGTAGCTTTGACTGTTATTAGCATCGATGACAGTGACATAAGCATCGCCTGTGACCACACGCGGATAGCCATCTCCATAGCCTACACTCACTAATGCCGTTCTAGTGTCTTGCTTGGCTTGCCAACGGCTACCATAACCGATAGCATCATTGGCACTGACGGTTTGTAGCGCGATGATTTGAGCACTGAAATCCATCGCTGCTTGCAAGTTTAATTCCTGTGCGCTTTGGTCAGTAACAGGGGAGCTACCATATAAGATGATGCCTGGACGTACCCAATCATAATGGTGCTCTGGAAAATTAACGATACCAGCAGAATTGCACAATGAGCCTTTGATATCTGGGCTAATAGTACTTTGTAAAGTCGATAATACGTCTGAGAAACGCTGAATTTGCATCGCATTTAATGGGTGGTTGTGGTCATCAGCATTGGCAAAATGCGTGGTTAGTATCAGCTGATATCCCGCTTCATGCAGACGCTTAGCCGCTAACAGCACGCCCTCGGCATTAAAGCCCAAGCGGTTCATACCCGTATTGTATTTGAGCCAAGCCACTCTAGTTGCACTGCCAGTTGGCGGAATGTTTTGCAGGGCCCATTCTAGCTGTGGGCCGTGGTGAATCACGCAGCTAATCTCATGATCAATCGCTTGTTGCCATTCATCAGCGGTAAACGCACCTTCTACCAATCCTATGGTTTTATTCCACCCCAATTTTCTGGCTTCTAGCGCTTCAGTTAAGGTGGCGACACCGATGCCATCTGCTTGCTGTAATGCTGGCAAGACTGCCGCAACGCCGTGTCCGTAGGCGTTGGATTTGACCATAGCCAACACTTTAGATTGGGGAGCACGTCGTTTTACTTGATTGAGGTTATGGGTAATGGCTTTTGGTTTTATAGTAATGGTGCGCATAATCGCCTTCTTTATGAGTAGAATTATGAAGTTATAAAGCCAGTACGGCATCAATTGGTTAATGCAGCA
Organism: Psychrobacter sp. PAMC 21119; assembly: GCF_000247495.1. Classification (NCBI taxonomy): domain Bacteria; kingdom Pseudomonadati; phylum Pseudomonadota; class Gammaproteobacteria; order Moraxellales; family Moraxellaceae; genus Psychrobacter; species Psychrobacter sp. PAMC 21119. The sequence continues at coordinate 14,328 of NZ_AHVZ01000012.1, forward strand.
CTGGCTATTTTCTAAAAAATTAGGTGTAATGGACAAAATTCATGCTAGAAATTAGAAGGTAGTCGCTAATGGACATAATTCATGCTATTTGAGTGTCTTTGACTCTAAAAAGTCTTTAATAAACCGTAACTTACGATACTCATTTAGCCCATGATGACTGTGTAATTGTCGCTTGAGCTCACTGAATAACCCTTCGAGAGAATTAGTAGTATTTGGTAGGTCTAAATGCCCATATTCTTGATAAGTAAATAACCAATCGCTATTGGTTCTTAAACTACGATAAGCACTTCTAAGACGCTTGTGGGTGTACCACGTTCTGCCGGTATCCTCATTGGTACTACGCTCATTAAGATAGGCTTCATGAGTCAAATACCAGTGATCTAAGCGCTTTACAAACGCATCTTTATCAAGCTGTTTTATTTCTAAAGTAAGTCGTCTAAGCTCGATACTGGCACTATTCTTAGGGCGACGAGTTAAATAGCGGGTCACTATTTGCACTTGATGAAACTGGCACATCTGGCAAGGGGTGCGGGTGAATAACGTCCTCAGTCCTCGTCTACCATCACAGGTGATGCTTTGTATATCTACGCCTAACGATACTAGATGATCAATCCCTTGCTTATAAGCACTATTGGTTTCATGACTGACTATCGCATAATTAAGAACGGTTCTAGTGGTGTTGTCCATAAAGACCATTAAACCAAACTTGCGACCAAAGTAAGTGGTGTCCATGATGATATTAGCAGTCTTAGGACGTTTAACTGGATACTCAATACTGATTTTATCTAAGCGTCTTTGAATGGTTTTAAGACTACAGTGATATTTATCCGCCAGTTGTTGGTAGGTCTGTTTTCCTTGCGTATATTCAGTCCAAAGCGTTCGGTTATTAAGTCTTTTGCCACCTAAAAACTGCCGCCTGCAAGCTAGACATTGATACTGCTGTTTGCCAAGCTTACGTCCATTCTTCTTGGTGTGTTTATCACTACAAAAAGGGCAATTTTTTGATTCATGGCGTTGATTCCTTGGAAATATAGACAGTATATAGCGTTAGACCCTACGTCAGCATGAAAAATGTCCATTACACCTAAATAAGCGTACCTGTATAACTATTTATATTTACGCTTATAAAACCGT